>JAFTIV010000090.1 GCA_017456685.1 Clostridia bacterium
AAATTTTTGTCCTTTTTTAGCCATAATTAAAAACCTCCTATGGTCTTATTATACCATAAGAGGTTTCCCTTTTTTATTTTTTGTGAACTAAATGGGGTTCACTTCAGCAATCGCTGGTCCTTTATTTTTTTACTAAACTAAAGTATTTTTTTATATGCAAGCCTTGACTTTTTTTGCGCATAGGTGTAGAATATATATTATATTATAATGGATAAATGTTTAGTTTATTCAAGGATTATGCAAGGAAGTGAATAAAATGAGCAAGCTTGAGCAAGCAAGAAAAATTATAAATGAGGTCGATGCCGAGATGGCAGCCCTCTTTGAAAAAAGAATGATGGCAGCACAGCTTGTTGCTGAATATAAGCGCGAGAATGGGCTCTCAATTTTTGATTCCGCGCGCGAGGCAGAGGTCATAAAAAAGAACTCACAATATATAGAAAACGATACCATAAGAGAGTATTATGTTCAATTTTTAAAGGACACGATGTCAATTTCTCGCTCATATCAGTCAAGACTAAACGAGGGTGTTCGTGTTGCATATAATGGTGTTCCTGGTGCATACGCATACATCGCCGCAAAGAAAATGTTCCCTGAGTGTGTGCCTGTTTCATATAAGGATTTCCAAAGCGCATACGAGTCTGTCGAGAGAGGCGAGTGCGATATTGCAGTTTTGCCAATCGAGAATAGCTACGCAGGCGATGTAGGCATTGTAATGGACCTTATCTTTTCGGGCTCGCTTTATGTAAATCAGGTAATAGAGCTTCCTATAGTTCATAACCTTATGGCTTGTAAGGGCGCAACCCTTGATAGCGTTAAAAAGGTAATAAGCCACCCACAGGCGCTTTCGCAATGCGCAGAATTTCTTCAAAAGCGCGGTTATGATAGCGAGGCATTTGCAAATACCGCCGTTTCTGCACAATATGTAAAGGAAGCGAATGATGTTACCCTTGGCGCAATCGCCTCGGAGGAAACCGCAAATATATTTGACCTTGAAATCTTGGAAAGCAATGTAAATACAAGCAGAAGCAATACTACAAGATTTGCAGCATTCTCGCGCTCTCAAAACGCACAGAGTACAGAGAAAAGCAAGATGAACGACCACTTCATATTAACCTTCACGGTTAAAAACGAGGCGGGCGCGCTTGCTAAAACACTTGATATAATCGGTGCGCACGGCTTCAATATGAGAAATCTTCGCTCTCGCCCTATGAAGGAGCTTTTGTGGAGCTATTATTTCTACATTGAGGCAGACGGAAACATAAATACAAGAGACGGCAAGGAGATGCTTAGAATTCTCGGTGCAACCTGCGATAGACTAAAGCTTGCAGGCACCTATAGCACCTATGTCGAAAAATAAATTCAACAGTTAAGAGGTTTAAGATGATAATTACAGTTAATCTTGGCGAGCAAAGCTATGATATAACCCTTGAGCGCGGTGCGCTTTCCAAGGCATCAAGCATATTTAATCTTGAGCGCAAGGTGCTTATAGTTACAGATAGCGGTGTCCCTGCTGAGTACGCACTTAAAATAGCTAAGCAATGCAAGAGCCCTTATATCGTAACAATCCCACAGGGCGAGGCAAGCAAGAGCTTTGATAATTATTCATCCTTACTTGCGGAGCTTGTTAAGAATGCCTTCACTCGTACGGACTGCGTTGTAGCTGTTGGTGGCGGAGTGTGTGGTGACCTTGCGGGCTTTGTTGCCTCGAGCTATATGAGAGGAATTGATTTTTATAATATACCAACCACGCTCTTGTCACAGGTTGATTCCTCGATAGGTGGAAAGGTCGCAATCGACTTCCAAGGAGTCAAGAATATCGTAGGTGCATTTTATCAGCCAAAGGGAGTTTTGATAGACTCAAATACCCTTAAGACTCTCGATAAAAGACAATTTAGCGCAGGTCTTTGCGAGGCTATAAAGATGTCTGCAAGCTTCGATAGAGCACTTTTTGAGCTGATTGAGCGCACAGAAAGCATAGACGACGATATTGATGAAATTATAGAAAAATCACTTAATATAAAGCGCGAGGTCGTTGAGAAGGACCCCAAGGAAAAGGGACTTCGTAGAGTGTTGAATTTTGGACACACAATCGGCCACGCAATAGAAAGCGAAAATAGCCTTGGCGCATTGCTCCACGGAGAGTGCGTAGCGCTTGGAATGCTTCCTATGTCCTCGTGTGAGGTAAGAGAAAGACTAAAGCGCGTGCTTGAAAAATATTCGCTTCCTACAAGCATCAAGGTAAGCCCAGATAGCTTAATCGGCTTTATAGCCCGCGATAAAAAGGCATCAGGCGATGAAATTACCGTGGTGTATTGTGAAAGCCTCGGCACCTTCGAAATGAGAAAAATCAAGGTTGCTGAAATTGAAAAATATATAACGGAGGTATTTTAATATGAAAAATACATTCGGTCAAAGCATATCATTAACCGTCTTTGGCGAAAGCCACGGTGAGGCAATAGGCGCGGTTATAGACGGACTTGCATCTGGTATAGAGGTTGATACCTCACGAATTGATGCTCAGCTTGCAAAAAGGCGCCCACAGGGTAAAACCGACACTCCTCGCGTTGAAAAGGACGAATATAAGATACTAAGCGGTGTGTTTAATGGAAAAACAACAGGCACACCAATCGCAATCGTAATTCCAAACGAAAATACAAAGAGCAAGGATTATAATTACGGAATTGCTCGCCCTGCACACGCTGATTATAGCGCGTATTGTAAGTATCACGGCTATGAGGATTATCGTGGGGGCGGACACTTTTCGGGTAGAATTACCGCATCAATTGTAGCCGCAGGCGCAATTCTTCTTGATGCTCTTGAGAAAAAGGGAATAAAAATAGGTACACATATTCTAAAATGCGCAGGGCAAAGCGATAGACCCTTTGAAAATGTAAGCGAGGATTTGGCGCTTCTTGCTAATTCCTCCTTCCCAACCCTTGAAAAGGGTGCTCAGGACGCAATGACTGAGGCGATTCTCGAGGCGAAAAGGGACGGAGATAGCGTAGGCGGAATTCTCCAAACAGCGATTACTGGAATTGACGCAGGCGTTGGAGAGCCTTGGTTCGATAGCGTTGAGAGCCTTTTGTCACACGCACTATTTTCAATAGGCGGAATAAAGGGAATTGAGTTTGGCGCGGGCTTCGCACTTGCTGATATGAGAGGAAGCCAAGCAAATGATGCCCTTGAGGTAATAGATGGTAAAATTGTCACAAAAACTAACAATAATGGCGGAATAAACGGTGGTATTACAAACGGAATGCCAATTATGTTTAATTGCGTAGTAAAGCCTACACCCTCAATCTCTAAGGAGCAACAGAGTGTGAGCTTTATAGAAAATAAAAATCAAGCCCTTAAAATCGAGGGCAGACACGACCCCGCAATTGTAAGACGCGCTTGCGTTGTCGTAGATAGCATATGCGCGCTTGTTGTAGCCGACCTTCTTACACAAAGATTTGGCACAGATTACTTAGCACAATAACCAAAGGAGAAAAGCAATGAAATACGGACTTATATGAGAGCATCTTGGGCATAGCTTCTCAAAGGACATATACGAGGGTATTGCCGATTATAAGTATGAGCTTCGCGAGATAGAGCCGGATAAGCTTGGTAGCTTTTTTGAACAAGCCGAGTTTTTTGGCATCAATGTAACAATTCCATATAAGGAAAAGTGCATTCCGTATTTGCAGTTTGTTTCACAAAATGCTCAAAGAATAGGCGCTGTAAACACAGTTAAAAACGAAAACGGTAGGCTCTGTGGCTATAATACCGATTATATGGGTATGAAGGCGCTTATTTTAAAAAATAATATAGACCTTAAGGGCAAAAAGGCTCTTATTCTTGGAGGCGGTGGCACCTCAAAAACAGGACGCGTCGTGCTTACCGACCTTGGTGTGCGCGAAATTGTCCGCGTTGGACTTGATGCCGAAAGCCCCGATGTTACCTACGACGAGGTAGCAAAAAAGCACGCAGATGCCGAATTTATCCTAAATACAACGCCCGTTGGTATGTATCCAAAAAATGAGGGCAAAATAATCAATGTCAGCGATTTTCCTAACCTTATAGGACTTATAGATGTTGTTTATAATCCTCTTCGCACAAATCTTGTCCTTGAGGCAAGACAAAACGGTATCCCTGCTGAGGGCGGACTTTATATGCTCGTATCTCAGGCTATATATGCGTGCGAGATTTTTACGGACAAGAAAATCAGCGACGAGGTGTGCAAGCGCACCTTCGATAAGATTTTTAAGGACAAGGAAAATATCGTTCTTGTCGGTATGCCCTCATCTGGAAAAAGCACAGTAGGTGCAAGGCTTGCAGAGCTTACGGGCAGAGAAATAGTTGATACCGATGCAAAAATCATAGAAAAAATAAAGATGCCTATAGCCGATTATTTTGCAAAATATGGCGAGAGCGCATTCCGCGATGTCGAGAGCGAGGTAGTCAAGGAAATAGGTGCTAAAAACGGCTTAATTATAGCCACAGGTGGCGGTGCTATTCTAAGAGAAACGAATGTTACCTATCTTAGACAAAACGGAAGGATTTATTTCCTGAATCGCTCTCTTGAAAAGCTTACACCGACAGGAGACAGACCTCTGTCCGCTGACCTTGAGGCGCTTAAGAGGCGCTACGATGAAAGATACGATAAGTACATTTCAAGTGCAGATGTTGTCGTTGATGGCGACGGCACAGTCGATGAGGTAGCTGAAATTATAAAAGGAGAATTTTTCAAATGAAAATCCTCGTTCTAAACGGACCAAATATAAATTTTCTTGGCATAAGAGAGCCGGAGATATATGGTGGAAATACCTATAAGGATTTAATTCAAATGGTCACCGACTACGCAGTAACTCGCGGTGTAAAGGTTGAATTTTATCAGTCTAATCACGAGGGAGACCTCGTTGATGCAATACAAAGGGCGTATTTTGATAAGGTTGACGGAATTGTATTTAATCCCGCTGCCTATACGCATACAAGCGTTGCAATCTTAGATGCTGTAAAGGCTGTGTCTATTCCTATTGTTGAGGTTCACATTTCAAATGTGTCAAGCCGTGAGGATTTTAGACAAATAAGCTATATAGCTAAGGTTGCTAAGAAAACAATAGCGGGCAAGGGCTTTGCAGGCTATACAGAGGCTATTGATTTTCTACTTGAATATTTAACTGCAAACCAATAATAAAGGAATAAGCTATGAAGGTAAAGATTAAAAAGGGCTTACCAAGTGGCGAAATTTGTGCCCCACCATCGAAAAGCTATGCTCACAGGCTTCTTATATGCTCAGCTCTTGCTGGCTCAGGCTCTGTTAGCGGAATTTCGGGAAGTGAGGATATGCACGCAACTCTTGATTGCATAAATGCTCTTGGCATAAAATACGAGCTTGAAGGCAGTACAGTCAACATTTTTGGAGGCGGTACACCAAGCAATGTATTTAATTGCCGTGAAAGCGGAAGCACACTTAGATTTTTTATTCCTATTGCGCTTTTGCGCGGAGGAGTGTGTGAGTTTCGCGGTGCTGAGCGCTTGATATCTCGAGGAATAAGCGTCTATGAAGAGATTTGCAAGGCGCAGGGGATATCAGTGTTAAAAGCCGACACCTCAATCCGCTTCGAGGGCAGGCTTCACCCCGACACCTTTGAGGTGCGAGGAGATATAAGCAGTCAGTTTATTAGCGGACTTTTCTTCGCCCTACCGCTTCTTGATGGCGATAGCGTGGTCAAAATAACCACAGAGCTTGAGAGTAAGCCATACATAGATATAACAATTGATGCTCTTTCTCGCTTCGGTGTAAAAATCGAGCAAAGGGCGGATAATGAGTTCTTTATAAGGGGAAATCAAAAATATAATCCTATTGACACAGTAGTTGAGGGCGATTTTTCAAACTCCGCCTTTCTTGATGCGTTTGGTGTCTTAGGCACGGATATTTCTGTAATAGGACTCGACTATTGCTCCCTGCAGGGAGACAAGGTATATAAAGAGCTTTTTGAAAAAATTAAAAATGGCTACCTTGAGGCGGACATCTCCGCGTGTCCTGACCTCGGCCCTATATTGCTCGCGCTTTGCTCGGCAAGGGAGGGTGGCTATATCACGGGCACTAAGAGGCTCAAAATAAAGGAAAGTGACCGTGCAGAGGCTATGGCGAGCGAGCTTGCCAAGCTTGGAATACGCGTTGATGTATTCGAAAATGCGGTAAAAATACATAAAGGACAGCTAAAGACACCAAAGGAAGCACTAAGCTCTCACAACGACCATAGAATAGTAATGTCTCTAAGCGTTCTTGCAACGCTTGTTGGCGCAGAAATCGACGGCTGTGAGGCTGTTTCCAAGAGCTACCCCGAGTTTTTCGAGGACATCGGCTCTCTTGGTGTTACATATGAAATAATAGAATGAAAATTATAAACGATGTAAAATTCCTAATAGTAGGTCTTGGACTTATCGGCGGAAGCTACGCACAGGCGCTGACCGATCTTGGCTATGAGGTAGGGGCAATCACTCGCTCTCAATCCTCAATAGATTATGCCAAGGAAAACGGCTTGATTGCACACGGCTCAACCGAAATTTCGGGCGACTATGTTGGCAAATTTGATGTAATAATATTTGCTCTTTATCCAAAGGTTTTAGTCGAGTGGATAGAGGAAAATCAATCGCTCTTTAAATCGGGCGCTCTCATTACCGATGTAACTGGTGTTAAGGGCCCCATCGTGTATAAAATACAGGATATGCTAAGAGATGATGTTGAATTTGTCGGCGCTCACCCAATGGCAGGTAAGGAGGTTTATGGCGTTCAAAATGCCGATAAATCAATCTTCAAAAATGCCAACTATATAGTCACACCTACCGCCAAAAATACAGAAAAGGCAATTGAGGCAACAAAGCAAATAGGTAGGCTTCTCGGCTTCAAAACCGTGAGTGAGCTTTCCCCCGAGGAGCACGACGAGATGATAGGCTTCCTCTCGCAGCTGACTCACTGTATTGCCGTTTCACTAATGGATTGTAAGGAGAGCGAGAAGCTCGTTGACTACACAGGAGACTCCTTCCGTGACCTTACAAGAATTGCAAAAATCAATGATAGTATGTGGAGTGAGCTTTTCTTGCTTAACAAAAAGGAGCTTCTTTCACAAATGGATTTGTTTATGTCTAAGTTTACCGAGCTGAGAAACGCGCTTGAGGCAGAGGACACAGACAAGATGAGAGAAATGATGCGCATTTCAACAGAGCGCAGAAGACATTTTGATAAAAAATAGATATAATTAAAGGGAGAAATATATTATGAATATGGACTTTAAAAGAAAGCTTCCAACACCTAAGGAAATCAAGGAGATGTACCCCGTATCTGATGAGCTCCTTGCTATGAAGGAAGCAAACGACAAGGAAATTCAAGCAATCTTTAAGGGCGAGAGCGAGAAGCTTGCGCTTGTTATAGGACCCTGCTCAGCAGACCGTGAGGATGCTGTTCTTGACTACATATCAAGGCTTAGAGGGGTTCAAGAGAAGGTTAAGGAAAAGATAGTTATCATTCCCCGTATCTACACAAACAAGCCAAGAACAACAGGAGATGGCTACAAGGGAATGCTTCACCAGCCTAATCCAAACGAAAACCCAGATATGCTCAAGGGAGTAATCGCAATTCGTAAGCTTCATATGAGAGCAATGGAGGAAACGGGCTTTTCCTGTGCAGACGAAATGCTTTATCCAGAAAACCACAGATACCTAAGCGACCTACTTTCGTATGTTGCAATCGGTGCACGCTCGGTTGAGGACCAACAGCATCGTCTTACCGCAAGCGGACTTGACATTCCTGTAGGAATGAAGAACCCTACAAGTGGCGATATTTCCGTAATGATGAACTCAATTACAGCAGCCCAGCATAAGCACACCTTTATCTATCGTGGATGGGAGGTCGAGAGCAAGGGCAACCCAATGGCTCACGCAATCCTTCGTGGCTATGTGAACAAGCACGGCCAATCCCTTCCTAACTACCACTACGAGGACCTTATGCACCTTCTTGAAACCTACGCTAAGACAAACCTTGTAAACCCAGGCGTAGTAGTTGATACAAACCACGCAAACTCAGGCAAGAAGTGGGCAGAGCAGGTGAGAATTGCTAAGGAAATTCTCCATAGCACAAGACATAACAATGATATATTCAAGCTCGTTAAGGGACTTATGATTGAGTCCTATATTGAGGACGGATGCCAAAAGGTTGACGAGGGAATTTACGGCAAGTCAATCACAGACCCTTGCCTTGGCTGGGAAAAGACCGAGCGTCTCATTCTTGATATAGCAGAGCTTAGATAAGGAGGCTAATATGAACGAAATTGAACCAATCAGCGAGGACGAATTTGCAACCGACGACATAGTTACACTTTGCTCAGCAACTGGCGAAAAAATCGATTTTATTGAGATAGCAGGAATTGCACATAAGGGTCAATTCTATGCAATCCTTCAGCCCGTTGAGCTTATTGAGGGCATGGCAGAGGACGAGGCACTCGTTTTCCATGTGTCAAGAGATGACGAGGGCAACGACAAGTTCGAGATTGTTCTTGACGATGAGATTATCAATGCTGTTTTCGAAACCTATAATCAAATGCTTGATAATGTCGAGAACGATGATGACGACCAAAATGCTTAAAAAGCGGACCCCGTGTCGTAATTTGTGAATAGCTTTAAAAATCGCGCCACTCAAATGGCGCGATTTTTAATTATAATTTAAACAAAATTTAAGTAAAATTTAAGTAAAGTATTGAATTCCTTGTAATAATGTGGTAGAATGTAAATGCAATAAAAATCATTTCGAGGTGAAATATGAAATCTTGGTTTTACATTGATTGGTTCAATTTCTGGTATTTCTTTTTCTTGGCAATATCAGCTGGACTTATCGTAGGACTTTATTTCTTACTTAGAAATAAAAGCCAAAAAACACAAAAGATAGTTCTTTTTGCAATCTTAGCATTTGGACTTTTGATGCACTTTATGAAGGTGCTTTACCCGCCATATTCAACAGACCCAGCAAGAATGCTTCGTGACTCATGGTTCGTTAATATATGTGGTGCTAATATCGCGCTTTTCCCGATCCTTTTCTGGGTAAAGAACAAGCTTGCTAAGGACTATATGGTTTACATAGGCATTATAAGTGGCTTTATTGCTCTTGTTTATCCACAGGAGCCAATGGCAAAGAACGCAAGCGATGCAGAAATTATCGCCGAGGGCTTGGCTGATAAGTATGCTCCGCAAATGGAGCAATGGATGGACATTTTAAGATTTTATTTCCATCACTGGATGCTCATTGCAATTCCGCTTCTTATGGTCTTGCTTGGACTTCACAAGCTCTCCTATAAGAGAATTTTCAATGCACCTACAGGCCTTTTGCTCGTTATGCTATTTATTATGCTCAATCAGCTTTTCCAAGCGGAGCTCGGCTACATTCCGCTAAGAGATGCCAACTTCTTTGATGTCAACTGGAAGAATACCTCATATATTTGGGGTCCTGATGGAGATGCAATAGGTGAATTCCTTGCAATCTTTACACCGAAATTCTTTACAATAGTCCCCGAGGGCGTGCACGCAGGAGAGGTTAAATACTGGCCTTGGTTCTGGCTCATTTTCCCGTGCTACATACTCGTTTCAATCCTCGCATTCGGTGTAACTATGATTTGGGACCACAAGGCATTTGCTACAGATGTTAAAGCAATCCCTCAAAAATCCAAGGAGCTTTTGGCAAAAAAAAAAGCCTCTAAGCTCTACTGTCGTGTATTCAAAAAATCTGCAAATACCGACACTCCTGCCACCGAAGAAGCCGATGAGGCAGAGGCTAAGGCTCAAGAAACGATAGAAACAAAATAGAAAAAGGGCTGTCGCATTAAGCGATAGCCCTTTTGAATTTTTTATTTAATAATGAGCGCCACTACAAAAACACCAAGCATAAACGAGATGATAAGCGTTGAATAGATAAGCATGCCAAGAAGATATTTTTTATCTCTTGTAGTGATTAGCTGACCCGTGCATTCAGCAAAGCCCTTTAAATTTCCCGTACACATTGTTGTGGCAACTGTAAAGCCACTAATGCTTCTTATAACCTGAAGCTGAATAGCAACTCCAAACGCGATAATAAGATTTGAAAGCGAATTAAGCGTACCTACAGGTATCAAAAGCCCAATTGTGTAGCATAAAATAGATGAGCAAATAGAAATTATCTCGTACCTTTTTGCCTTGCTTAATAGATGTGCTACAATAATTCCTAAAACAAAAGCAAGAATTGATAGAAAATACTTACCAAGCTCTACAAACTCGCATCTTGCGAGCTTGATGGCAATTTGTATCATATTTCCGGTCTGCATTGCCGCAAACATACCATCGTGCATAATATAGCAAAAGGCATCAAGTCCACCTGCTATAAATATAAGTATGAGAGCGGGAAAATATTTTTTCTTTTCCATAAAATCACTCTAAATTTAAATATTAGCGCAGCAAAACCATCTGCGTCACACAAAGTATAGCACAAAAGAAGTGCCAAATCAAGAAAAATATCATTAAAAGTGAAAAATAGCCGAAAACTGTTGACAATAAATAAAAAATAGAATATAATGCAAGAATAGAATGCGTATTATAATATGTGTATATATAGGGGGGACTTATGAGTACAATTGCAGAAATTTTTGGCACAATGGTGTTTGATGATAAGGAAATGAAGGCGCGCTTGCCCGAGGACATCTATAACTCCATTCAAAATACAATAAAAAACGGAAAGCACCTTGACCTTGCCGTTGCTAATGTTGTCGCTAAGGCAATGATGGAATGGGCAATCGAAAAGGGCGCAACTCACTATACTCACTGGTTCCAGCCTATGACAGGCATTACAGCAGAAAAGCACGATAGCTTTATTTCTCCCAAGGAAAATGGAGTGATTATGGACTTTCGTGGCAAGGAACTCGTAAGAGGTGAGCCTGATGCATCGTCCTTCCCCTCTGGCGGACTTCGTGCAACCTTTGAGGCAAGAGGTTATACCGCTTGGGACCCAACCTCATACGCGTTTATAAAGGATGAAACTCTTTGTATTCCTACCGCCTTCTGCTCATACGGAGGCGAGGCTCTTGATAAGAAGACCCCTCTTCTTCGTTCAATGGAGGTCCTTGGTAAGGCTACAATGAAAATACTTAAGCTCTTTGGAAACGAGAGCGTTACCTCTGTTCGTACAACCGTAGGTGCAGAGCAGGAATATTTCCTAATCGATAAGGAAATGTTCAATAAGCGCCCTGACCTTGTTTATACAGGCAGAACTCTTTTTGGCGCAAGACCACCAAAGGGTCAGGAGCTTGATGACCACTATTTTGGCTCTATCAAGTCAAGAGTGCTCGCATATATGAAGGAGCTGGATAGAGAGCTTTGGAAGCTTGGAGTGCTCGCTAAAACAGAGCACAACGAGGCAGCCCCAGCCCAGCACGAGCTTGCGCCTGTGTTCACCACAACAAATCTCGCAACCGACCATAACCAAATCACAATGGAGCTTATGCAGAAGATTGCAAAGAAGCATGGGCTTGTTTGCGTGCTTCACGAGAAGCCCTTTGCGGGAGTTAGCGGTAGCGGTAAGCATAATAACTGGTCACTCTCAACCAACACAGGCGTAAATCTTCTTGAGCCTGGTGAAACACCATACGAGAATGCGCAATTCCTTTTATTCCTAAGTGCAGTTATAAAGGCTGTTGACGACTATCAGGATGCGCTTCGCATCTCTGTCGCAAGCGCAGGAAATGACCATCGTCTTGGTGCTGCAGAGGCTCCACCTGCAATTGTTTCTATCTTCCTTGGCGATGAGCTTGCAGCAATCCTTGATGCCATCGAGAATGGCGAAAAATATGCCTCTAAGGAAAAGGAAAATATGCGTGTTGGCGTTCATATTCTCCCTAAATTCCCTAAGGACACAACCGATAGAAATAGGACCTCGCCCTTTGCCTTTACAGGTAATAAGTTCGAGTTCCGTATGGTAGGTGCATCGGCATCTATCGCTGATACTAATACCGTAATCAATACAGCAGTAACTCAAGTGCTTAATGAGTTCTATGAAATTCTTTCAAATGCCGAGGACTTTACAAGCGCACTTCATAACCTTGTAAGAGATACAATAAAGGCTCATAAAAGAATTCTTTTCAACGGAAATGGCTACGATAAGAGCTGGACCGAGGAAGCAAAGAAAAGAGGACTTTCCAATCTTGAAACGACTCCCGAGGCAATCCCACACCTTCTTGATGAGAAAAACATTAAGCTTTTCGTTGACAATAAGGTGTTTAGCGAAAAGGAGCTTAGGGCAAGATGCGAGATTTTGCTTGAGTCCTACTCAAAGCTTATCAATATCGAGGCTCTAACCGCGGTTGATATGTCAAATCAAATGATAATGCCAGCCGTGTCCAAATACACAAAGGAGCTCTCAAAAACAATAGAAATGAAAAAAGCACTTGGCATAGATGCCGAGTACGAAATAGAGGTTGCAAGAAAGCTTTCAACCCTCAATTCCTCAGCCTATAAAAAGACTAAGGAGCTTGAAATCGATATTGCCCGCGTAAAAGCCCTAACAGGTGCCGAAAAGGTAGCCAAGGAATATGCAAACAGTGTCCTCGTAAAAATGGCAGACCTAAGAGCCCTCGTTGACGAAATGGAAAGCATCACTGCCAAGGAATACTGGCCTGTGCCGACTTATGGGGATTTGCTTTTCAGCGTCTAATTTGATGGCGAATAAGCGTCGAAATACTGCGTTGTTCCTCGCATACGACCTCGACTATCGTTAAGATAGCCTTCGTCCGTATGACTGTGGTACGCCTTGTCTTTCTTGCTTCTTCACCATCAAAATTGAAATTGTGCGATAAGCGTCGTTTTTCTGTGTTGCTCCTGCATTGTGACCTCAGCGTACACAAGTACGCTATCGCCCTCAATGTGCGGTGCGCCTTGAACAACTCGCTTCTCACTCTTGAAAACGAAGCTAAAAGGCGATAAGCATCGAAATACTGCGTTGTTCCTCGCATACGACCTCGACTATCGTCAAGATAGCCTTCGTCCGTATGACTGTGGTACGCCTTGAACAACTTGCTTCTTCACCATAAAGGCATCAAATGTAATAATAAAGCGCCCGACTTGCTCGGGCGCTTTGTCATTTAAAATGTACATAAGATGTCAAAAATCTGTACTTTTTATATTATTATATTATCATATGTTCAATAGTTAATGAATAAAAGCATAAAAAGAGAGGCAAATCGCCTCTCTTTTTATACAATCATTTATTTAA
This sequence comes from Clostridia bacterium, assembly GCA_017456685.1. Classification (GTDB taxonomy): domain Bacteria; phylum Bacillota; class Clostridia; order Oscillospirales; family CAG-272; genus RGIG2000. The sequence goes on from JAFTIV010000090.1 coordinate 13,268, forward strand.
CTCGTCTAAACCACAAAAGCTTCTCAAGTGGAGTATCAAGCTCAATAACTGAGCTACCATTGTAGGTATTGCCGTCCTCATCGCGCCATACACCCTCGGGGAAGGTAATCGCCTTTTTGCGAGTGCCCTTAGTGATAACAGGACAAACCAAAATGTCTCTGCCGAGCATAAACTCATCGTTAATGAGCGCATAGCCCTTATTTGGGTCGTTATATTCAAGACAGCGCAGAATAGGCTCCCCAGTTTTTTCTGCGTCGGCAACAAGCTGAATTATCTCGTCAGTAAGTGACATATGATGCTTGTACCAATGCTTAACTATAGAAAAAGCCTCACTTGATAGACATTTCCAAGGCGCCCTTGAAAATTGCATCATAGGGAACATAGATGAAAGCTGTGCCCATCTTATAAAAAGCTCCTCATCAATCTTAAAGTTAGACTGATAATCGTCAGTCCAGCTTCCGCCACCTATCATATCAGGACAAATAAACGGATGCCCGAAAAGCCCTTGCATAATCGAAGCGGGGATTATAGACGGAATTCCCGAAGAAACGCCCCAAGTGTGCTCTCTGTCCCAAAGGCGCTGAAGCGTAGGCTTACCACCGCCCTTAAAGGTGTCCTTGTATTCGTGATAGGTGTATCTTGCACCAAATTCGTTCCAAGCAATATTAAGCTCAGCCTGGTCGTGGTCATCTCTTGGCTCGCCATTTATCATACTTGACGGATGATACATTTCATATGAGCCACCATCAAACTTAAATCCATCAATGCCATATTCATTGATTAAGAAATCAAGTCTTTCTTGTAGGTATTTTTGGTCACATTCCTTTCTAAGGTCCAAAATAGCTGAGTAACCGTTCCACCATCTCACAAGCGCAACCTCGCCAGACTTGTTGCGAAGGAAGAGCTTGTCGTAGCTCTCGGGATTGAAAAGGTCGCGTGTTGATTTGCAAAAATCGACGCCGTCAGCGGTTACCATAGGAGTTACCCAAAGCATAACAATAAAGCCAAGGGAGTGTAGCTCATCTACCATCGCCTTAGGGTTAGGAAACTTATGAAAATCGAACCTCCATTGACCATATCTTGTTTGCCAGCCCTCGTCAATCATAAGAATACCGGGCTCAAAGCCGTTGTCAATAATCGCGTGTGCATATTCAAGCACGCCCTTTTGCGTAGGATCGTACGCAAACTCAACCCAGGTGTTAAATTGTGCGGTCTTGAAAAAATCGCGTGGCATAGTAACACCCTTAACCCTTGTCGCCTCAAAGGGGAAGTGCTTATTCATTGCATTAAGATACGCATCTCGCAAGGTAGAGCCGTCCTCATTTAGCTCAAGCTCAGCATCACTTCCAAAGCAAATCTCGTCGCCCTCGGTCCATACCTTAATTCCTCTTTCACTCCACACATAGCGACCCTTAGATGACAAAAACATAGGCATACTTTGCGTAGTAGCGAAGTATCTAAAATCTCCCGAAAAATCCTTGCCCTTGTAAAGAGGCATATGAACTCCGCTTGGGGCATCGCCACCCCAAAAATATTCATTTTCTTTAAATTTAGTTTTAATAATCATAATACTTCACCTTATTTTTTGAATTTGTATGCACCAAAATCACAAAGCATAGGCGTGGCAAGGCTTGATGTGATTTTAATTTTTATAACCGATGTCTTAATAGACTCAAAGTGCTCGGCAAGCAAATTACCGACACACTCTCGCTTAAAAAGCAATCTCCAATCATTATCGACCAGAGCATAAGCCTCGATTCCCGTAACTCTTTGACCGTGACTGATTGCTTCACGAATGAGTAAAGTGTCAAGCCCATATTCTGTATCAAGTCTAATCATAAACTCGGGATGCAAATCACCGTCATCAGGGGAATAATAAGAACCGTCATTTTTGAAAATTGAAGACACGGGTGCGCTCGCTTTTTCGCTTGTGGCATATGCAATAGCTCCAAAGGCGAGATTTTCGTTCAATTCCTTATCAAGCTGTATTGAATTAGGTGTTCTAATATCATTCATAAAAAGTCCTCGCTGAATTTACTCTAAATTTAGTATATCATCTATAAGATGATAAGTCAATAAGTAGGAGTGTAAAATAATTCCAAAAAACAACATTTATTACTTGAATATAGGAGCACAATATGATAGAATAAAAATATATAACTATAGGAGGTGCCCCGTGCAGAAAAAAGAGCTAAGAAGGCTTGTTATATCAGCCCTGCTTTTGGCAGTCGGCATTGTCCTGCCAATGCTAACAGGACAAATAAAGGAAATCGGTGACTCGCTTTTACCAATGCATATTCCCGTTATGCTTTGTGGTGTGCTTTGCGGTGCTAAATATGGCTCGGTGGTTGGTGCCAGCTTGCCGATTATTCGCGCACTCACCTTTGGTATGCCACCCATATATCCAAACGCAATTTGGATGGCGCTTGAGCTTGCTACATATGGCGCCGTAATTGCTATTTTATACACACATCTAAGGCTTAAAGGTAAAATTTATATATCACTAATCGGCGCTATGCTCGCAGGAAGAGTAGTGTGGGGCATTGCCAAGGCAATTCTGCTCGGGCTTGGGAATAGCTCGTTCACAGTAAGGGCATTTCTTATAGGTGGCTTTGTTGATGCGCTACCAGGTATAGTCCTCCAAATCGTTCTAATTCCGCTAATAATTACATTGATTGAAAAATTAAGACTTAAAGAGGAGAGCTAAAATGAAATATGTAGAATTTCCATATGGCAAGGGAAAAATAGGACACACCTTTGGCGATGAACTAATAGGGGTTCTTGATTCCTCAATAAATCAATACACCCCCGAGTACACAGAGCAGGAGCTTGTAAATAAGGCAATCGCCTCGCCCGTTGGCACAAAACCACTTTGTGAGCTTGCTAAGGGCAAGAAAAACATTGTAATAATTGCGAGCGACCATACGCGCCCCGTGCCAAGTAAGCTTATAATTCCGCCAATGCTTGAGCAAATAAGAAGCGCAAGCCCTGATGCAAAAATCACTATTTTAATAGCCACAGGGTGCCATAGAGGCACAACAAGGGATGAGCTTATCTCAAAGCTCGGCAAGGAGATAGTCGAAACCGAAGCTATTTATATTCACGACTGTGACGATAGAGAAAAGCTTGTTAATATAGGCACTCTTCCCTCAGGTGGTGTGTGCGAGGTTAATAAAATTGCACTTGATGCAGACCTTCTTTTGGCGGAGGGCTTTATAGAGCCTCATTTCTTTGCGGGATTTTCTGGCGGAAGAAAGAGCGTTTTGCCAGGGGTGTGTGGAAGAAGCACCGTTTTGGCTAACCATTGCTCGGAATTTATAGCAAGCCCATATTCAAGAACAGGAATTCTTGAAAATAACCCGATGCACAATGATATGCTATGGGCATCCAAAAAGGCAGGGCTTGCCTTTATAGTGAATGTAGTTCTAAATGATAAAAAACAGGTGATTTTTGCAACCGCAGGAGACCCTGAGATGGCACATAAGGCAGGCACGGATTTTCTTTCCTCTCTTTGTGGCGCTAAGGCTAACTTGGCAGATATAGCAATCACTACCAATGGTGGATACCCACTTGACCAAAATATGTATCAAGCCGTAAAGGGTATGACCGCGGGCGAGGCAACCGTTAAAAGGGGTGGTGTGATAATTATGCTTGCCGAGTCAGGAGATGGCATCGGTGGAGACCATTTTTATCATCAGCTCGCAGATGAGCCAGATATAAATAAAACAATGCAAATTTTCTTAAATCGTGCGCGAAATCAAACCGTACCAGACCAATGGCAGACACAGGTGCTTATTCGTGTCCTTCAGCACGCAAGCATGGTATATGTATCAAAACTGCCAGATGATGTAGTAAGAAAAATGCACATGCACCCTGCCCACTCAATAGACGAGGCAATAGAGGTCGCAAAAAAGCTACTTGGCAAGGAAAGCCCCTCAATCGTCGCAATCCCCGACGGAGTGTCTGTAATCGTAGAAAAATAAAGGTGGTATTATCATGGAAAAATATGCTTGGAAGGCTAAAATTGTAGATGGAGCCTTGGATGAATATGTAAGGCGTCATAATGAGATATGGGACGAAATGAAAAAGGTCCTAAATGATGCTGGAATTGTTAATTATACAATTTGGAACACAGGGAATGAGCTTTTTGGCTATTATGAGTGTGAAAAGGGCATCGAATATGCCACAAGAGTTCAAAGAGAAAGCCCCGTTGTCGATAAATGGAATGAATATATGAAGGACATTCTCATAATGGAAATCGACCCCGAAACTGGCGCTCAGCCAAAGCTGACAAAGGTCTTTTCATTTAATTAAAGGAGAATTAGCAATGAAGATTTTATCTATCGGTAATAGCTTCTCGTTAGATGCTCAGGAGTTCTTGCACGATTTGGCAGAGCAGAGAGGCGATGATTTGACCGCGGTTAATTTAGCAATAGGTGTCTGTAGCCTTGAAAGACACTGGGATAATGTAGTTAATAATAAAGCAAATTATTTGCATATTATAAACGGTGGTGCTTGGGAGGAAAAGCGGGTTACTGTTGAAGAAATCCTAAAAAGCGAGCAATTTGATATCATCACCCTACAGCAGGTGAGCCATTTTTCTGGACTTTACGAAACCTATCAGCCTTATTTAAATAACCTAATTTCATATGTGCGCAAGCATCAGCCAAGCGCAAGGCTCTATTTTCATTGCACCTGGGCATATGAGCTCGACTCGTCACATAGCGAATTTCCGCTTTATAATTGCGACCAAGGAAAAATGTATAACGCAATTTGCGAGACCTCAAAAAGAGTGTGTCTTGAAACAGGCTTGACCCCAATTTATGCAGGGCAGGTCATTCAAGCCCTACGCGAGCGCGTGCCTGAGTTCGACTACGCAAATGGTGGAGAGTCCTTGTGTATAGACGGCTTCCATATGTCGCATACCTATGGCAGATATGCCGTTGCCCTAACTTGGCTTGTAACCCTCACGGGCAAAAAAGTAGCCCCTATGCCATTTAAGGACCTCGACCCTAAGCTAATCTCAACAATTTGCCAAATCGTCAACGAAATAGCTCTTGGAGAGTAATGCTAAATAAAAAGGACACCGATTGGGTGTCCTTTTATATTATTTAACGCAGGTGAATTCGACCTTTATGTTTTTAAAGTGTACTAGATTTTGAATGTTGTCTGTTGAAAATTTAAGAGTGAGTTTTTCGTTCTTAACTGTTGAAGGTGACAAAGTGGTTTCTATTGTTCTAGATTTTGAAGATTTTGTGGTGGAAAGGTCGCTATCTCCATAACCAGTTCCGTTAGATTTTAATATGTATGCATCGTATTTCGGTGCGCCCGCATATCCAACATCAAGTGGCACATCATAATCCTTTTCATAATAAACATCATAGGTTACCTTTATTTGAATACGATAGCCCTCTTTTTCTAATTTGTCATAGTCAAAACCAGTAGGCATTATGTTATATGAAACATACGAGTCATCGCCAGCCCAATCCTTGATTTTCGCATTTTGGCAAGATGCAATATAATATATTTTCAACCAACTAGCATAAAGATTAATATTGGATTTTATTTCAAGAGGAAACTTTGCTGATTCTGTTAATTGTTTGTCAAGATACCAACCAGAAAAATTAAAGCCTGTTTTTTCTGGAGAATCAATTTGATTTTCTTCTATGCATTGTCCTGATTTCATTCTTGATTTAAGCAGTGTATAATCATCATCTATAAATGTAACAGAGAGATACTTGATAACAATAGGATTTGAATCTGCGCTTTTCTCAGGCTTTTGAGTTGATTTTCCGGACAAGGAAATTTTCATTTGGTAAGCATCGTTGTAAACAATCTCGCTAACATCTACATTAATCTTTATGTCTTCATTTGCATTTACAACGGCTTTTTCTGTGACGCTGTCTTGGAAAAGAAGCTCGTTTGTTAAAGAATAAAATTTAACATCTGCGGTGTACTCAGTTAATGAATATTTGCATTGCGTATTAAAATCAAAGGAATAAGATTTTGATATAGCACCAGATTGTAAATTGTGAGTTGTATAAACCTTAAAGTCATAATCCTTAACATCAAAACTGTTTGTTGCAATATCATAAGTGTCGTTGTCTTTACTACTTCCGTTATTATCGTTATTGCCCTTGTCATTACCCTTGATAGAACACGACACCAAAGACAAAACTGTCAAAAGGACAAGGAAAAAAGCTAAAATTCTTGTTTTCATAAAACTCTCCTTATCAAGCGCATTTAAAGTGATAATATTAGTATAGCATATTAATAAATTTTTGTCAATATATGTCAAAAAGTCGAAAATATAGAATAAAAATATATTTCCGTTGCAAAAAGGACACCGATTTGGTGTCTTTTTTGTTTGGCTAAGCATATTGTTTGTAATTTGAACCTTAATCAATGCGTTAGCATTGTATGGAATCTTAGAAAGGAACAAGTTGGATGGCTTCTCGCTACGCGAGGCTTTTTCTCGAGCCTTATCCTTGCAAGCAGAGAACGGCTTTCTCAAAAAAGAACGCACCATATTCATTTTCGACCAAGCGAAAATGAAAATAGTTCGAATCGCAAACCCACCCCAGCCAACAGACACAAAAAAGCCACTCGTAATGAGTGGCTTGTCTGTTGCCTTAAACGAGTGAAAAGGTCAAAAATAGAGGTAAAAGCGAACAAAAGGTCAATAACATTATATACCGCAGATGGTAAAGAATCTATGCTCGGCAAAGCATTTTTCTACCCACGGACTCAATTCTTCTATAACTTCCTTCCATAGCTCATTTTTATTCGATTTTTCGACAAGGTTTTTCCATTGTTCCTTGCTTACTTCGGTCGGAGCATAATAGCAAAAGTTCTCGATTGAATTAGAGAACAATTCATAAAGCATTAGTGAATCAAAAGTGTCAGCATGAAGACAAAGGGAATCTCTTAGCCAAAATTTATTTTTAAAATTCCCTTTTTGAAATTCAAAATAACAAGTGCCTCCCGTTGCTTTTCGTTGAGCTTCATCAAGAAAGTATTTCATTTACTCACATCCTTTCTCCAAATTCTCATCTATCGATTAGATTGTACCACACTTCCGACAATAAACCAAGACGTAGCCTTGTATCTTTAATGAAATCGTGCGTTGCACGATGAAATCCGAGCAAGCTCGGATGAAATCTTCGGCGTGCCGCCTCAGATGAAATTAAATCCGCCTCCCTTAACCTTGCGAAGCAAGATTTCATCGCGTAGCGATTTCATCCACGATAGTGGATTTCTTCCGCCATCGGCGGATTTAGTTGAAAAAAGCACACATTGTCTTGGTAGACAAATGTGTGCTTTTTTCTGGCTGGGATGGATGGGTTCGAACCATCGAAATGCCAGAGTCAAAGTCTGGTGCCTTACCGCTTGGCTACATCCCAATATGTGATTGCCTAAGTATTGTATCACAAAAAATTTAACTTGTCAATACATTTTTTACAAATAAAATTTAATTTTCTAAAGCTTTTATTCAAGGTATTTGATTGACATTTTTTTCTCAATGTTATATACTTAGTATATACACCTTTTTGGAGGTAATTATGAAAGCAGTTGATTTTACAAGCATAAAAATAAACGGAGGCTTTTGGAAAGAGAAGCAGGACCTTGTTCGCGAGGTTACAATAAATGCCGTTTATGATAGATTTAAGGAAAGCGGAAGAATAGATGCCTTCAATTTTGATAGCGGAGTGAAGGCGCACTTTTTCTGGGATTCGGATGTTGCAAAATGGATTGAGAGCGTGGCATATCTTTCAACGGAGAAAAGAGAGCCAGCACTTGAGGCAATCGTTGACGAAATTGTTGATAATATAGAAAAATATCGCGATGAGTGTGGATATTTCAATATATATCATATGACAATTGAACCCGAAAATCGCCTCAAAATTCGCGACCATCACGAGCTTTATTGCTTAGGTCACCTAATAGAGGCTGGTGTTGCTTACTATAAGGCAACGGGCAAGGACAAGCTTCTTAAGCTAATGTGTGATTATACCGATTATGTAGAAAAGCGCTTTAAAATCGACAAGAATACCCCATTTACAACCCCAGGGCACGAGGAAATCGAGCTTGCGCTCGTTAAGCTCTACGATGTAACAGGCGAGAAAAGATATCTTGAGCTCTCGCGCTTCTTTGTTGACGAAAGAGGAACGAAAAGCGAGGAGCTGTGCGACTGGATGGCTCGCTCCTACAACCAATCCCATGCACCTGTAAGAGAGCAGGATACCGCAGAGGGACACGCTGTGCGCGCTGTGTATCTTTACTGTGCTATGGCAGACCTTGCGCTAAAATATAACGATGAGGCGCTTAAAAATGCCTGCCGAAAAATTTTTGACAATATAATAAACAAGCGTATGTATATAACAGGAGGCATCGGCTCGAGTGCCTTTGGCGAGGCATTCACGGTGGATTACGACCTTCCAAACCTAACTGCATACACCGAGAGCTGTGCAGCAATAGGACTTGCGCTTTTCGCACACAGGATGCTACTTTTGGAAAATGATGCTAAATATGCCGACACCATAGAAAGAGTAATTTATAACGGCTTTTTGTCCTCATTTTCGCTTGATGGCGATAAGTTCTTTTACTGTAACCCCTTGGAGATTTTGCCATATATGCTCACAAAGGACACAAGCCAAAACGAAAAGAACTCTCTTCACTTGCCCGTTACAAGACGACAAAAGGAATTTGAGTGCTCCTGCTGTCCGCCAAATATCACTCGCTTTGTACCAACGATTGCTAATTTTATGTACACCTGTGACGATGATACAATATATGTTCATCAGTATATGCAAAGCGAGGCGCAAATTGCCCTTGGCGATAAGAAAATAAAAATCGAGCAAAAAACACTTTACCCAACAAATGGAAAAATCGAAATCAAGGTGGATACCCCCTGCAAGGTGGCTGTAAGAATTCCTGACTATTGTAGAGATAAAGGCTCAAGTGGCTATGAAATTTTCGAAATTACAGACCCGTCGTCGCCAATTTGCCTCGATTTTGACCTGACCCCTCGCTTTGTATGTGCAAACCCAGAGGTTCTTGCAGATGCCGATAAAATCGCCCTTGCACGCGGACCGGTTGTTTACTGTATGGAGGGCATTGATAATGAGGGGCACCTTCGCTCAATCGTGCTTGATACAAGCTCGCAAATAACAGAGAGCGAAAACGCGGAGCTTGGCGTAATAGCTCTTACCCTTGACGCGTATCAGCGAAAGCCAATAGCCAGCCTATATTCAACCAAAATAAACGACACATATAAGACCAAAGCAACCCTAATCCCGTTCTATGCCTTTGCAAACAGAGAAGAGTGCGAGATGCAGGTGTGGCATAACTACCGATAAAGGAAACGAGGTGATACTATGCAAATGTGGAGTCCTTGGCACGGATGCCGAAAAATCAGTGAGGGCTGTGATAATTGCTATATGTATTACCTCGATAAAATTCGCGATCGTGACGGAAGTGTAATTTATAAAACCCAAAGCTTTTATTTGCCAATTCAAAAGAACCGTCAGGGGGCATATCTTGTCCCACCAGGCTCCACGCTTAGCACCTGTATGTCCTCGGACTTTTTCCTTGAGGAGGCTGATGAGTGGCGAAGGGAGGCTTGGCAGATGATGAGGGAAAGGAGCGATGTCCGCTTCTTTATAATCACTAAGCGCGTGCATCGAATTAAAGACACTCTCCCCGACGATTGGGGAGATGGCTACGAAAATGTCGATATAAATATCACCTGTGAAAACCAAAAAAGAGCAGATGAGCGAATTCCAATCCTTCTCTCCCTTCCCCTGAAGCATAAAAGCATAGCAGTCTCTCCGTTGATTGGTGAGGTTCACCTCGAAAAATACCTCGCAAGTGGACAAATTGAAGCTGTTAGCTGTGGTGGGGAAAACTATGAGGGGGCGCGCCCATGTAATTTTGAATGGGTTAAAGTCCTGCGACAGGAATGTGAAAAATATGGAGTCAACCTTTGCTTGTTCGACACCGGTACTAATTTTATAAAGGACGGCAAGGGCTATCATATGCCCTCAAAGCCACTTCAAAGCAAAATGTCACATA
>JAFTIV010000091.1 GCA_017456685.1 Clostridia bacterium
GACAATCTCTGCATCGGTGTCGTCAAAATAAAATAAGAATGAAGAGTGAAGAGTGAAGAGAAAAGGTAGAAAACGCGCTTACGCACTGTTTTCGTTGATTTATATTTGATGGAAGCCTATCCTATCTGTTCTCTCGAACGGGCTTACAATCCCCCCTGCTACGCTGTCCCCCCTTACTCTAAAGGGGGCGGTGAAATGAAATTCGTCTAACTCAATCCAAAAAGTAGGCTTTTTGGATTTCACCGCGAAGCGATTTCATCTGCAAAGCAGATTTCAACCGTCGCAAGACGGATTTCATTGCAGAGCTTTGCTCTGCCATTCCGCATTTCGCACTTCGCATTTCGCCTTAAATTATAAGAGGTTTTTATGGATTTTCACGGATATTCAGTAGAGCCCAAGTTTATATCGGGCTCAGCTATAAAATGGGTAACTACGGGAAATGGAGAGTTCATTCTCGGTAAAAAGGGTGGCACCACCTACTTTATCAAGAGAAATATAAACACCCGTTACCCTAACAAAAAGGTACACTCTCCTGCAGTTTTTGCAAAATATCTCAAGACCGCACAGGAGCTTGAAAACAAGCAACAGAGGCTTCGCTCGCTTATGTCGGGGCTTCGTTGGGACAAGGACCTTATCGTTGCCGAGAACGAGAATTTTTGGGACGATAGCAAGTTCACAACGATAACCGTATGCGTGCCCGGAATTATGTCAAACGAGCAGGTCGAAAACGACCTTCCAAAAATCGCCTTTCCAAAGCTCTTGGCTCTTGCTAAGCGCTCAGCCGAGGTTATGGCGCTTCTTCACTCAAAGGGCGTAATTCACGGTGACCTCAAGGAAAAGAACTTTGTTGTCGCTCCAAAGGGCGGAGAATACTACCCCTACCTTATCGACTTTGACTCAGCATACCCCGCTGACGAGGTTCCACCATTTGATGAGATAGGCGGAACACCAGGCTACCAAAGCCCCGAAATTCTTGAATACTACGACAGCGAGGACGACTCGCTCTCAACAATAATCACCCCCGCAACCGACATTTTCACCCTTGCGCTCGTATGGCATAAGTGGTGGACGGGCGCATTCCCTAACACGGACAAGCCCGTTGAGGATGTTGCAAGTGCGATAACCGACGGCATTAAGGTAAAGCTTGATGCAAAGTTCGATGTAAAAATAGGCGACACCTGTGGCGCAACTGTCGTTTCGCTCATCAACTGGATGCTCGCCAAGGACCACACCAAGCGCCCAACGGGTGAGCAGGTTGTTAAGGTTCTAAGCGACCAGCTCGAGGTTCCTACCGAATTCCATTGCGGTGGAGATACTCAGCCCTTTGATAGCGAGCTTTGGGACGCACACAAGTCCGCAGGTATGCTTTGCTCAGTTGACGAGCTTAAGAAAAAATATAAGTCCTTCAAGCGCTTCAATCAGGGAAGTGGCTCAACGGGTCTTAAATATAAGTCAGTCAGCCTAAGCGGAGCAGAGCGCATAATGTCAATTGACGAGCTCATTGGCGAGGGCATTGTAGAGTCCAAGGAGGCATCTCTTGACGGTCCTTGGGACGACCACGGCATTGAATACATAAGCGCTAAGGATGTAATTGCAAAGGGCTATGTGGCTATAAAGCGCGTAGAGCTTGCATACAAAAAGCGCTACATTGTAACAACCCTTGGCGGTAGGCGCTTCGACTGTGGCAAGGATTTCCTTATAACAAACGGGCTTGCTACCGAAAAGGTGCTTGAAATTCCATCGGAGACACCTTGGCCAGAGCACGGAACAGCCTATAACCCCGAGGCTATGGCGCTTCTCAATATTATAAAGATTGAGAGAATGGAAATAGGCGGGGAGAAGAAATATAAGCTCATTCGCGCTGACAGAGTAACCGAGGGAGTTCCCGTAAATAATATGAAGCTTATGAGGTTGATAACAAAATGAACGAATTAGCCTTTAAATTTTACTCAATAATCAAAAACGAGGATGTTCCCCCATACTTGGGCGAGGATTTTCTCGTTTGCGCTGACGGCTTGGGTGGCTCGGGCTCAGTCGTTCACGAAATAGACAGAAAAAAGCACCCCGAGCTAAAGGACGAGCTTTTTGAGAGCGCCTTTGGCGATATCGGCAGAGAGGAGCTTGCGTTCTGCGCTGACTATATCGACTCTCTCCTTAGCGAAATGGCAGACGAGAAGAGCGACACGAGCGCAATGTGGGGCTCTCGCATCGCGACTGTTAGATTTGTCTATGTCCTCACAAAAAAGCCAGAGGGAATGGCAGATATTTCAAGCGAGGAGCAAAGACGCGAAATCTCAAAATTCGTACACAAGGGTCTTGTTAAGGTAAAAAAGGACTTTGATTTAGATGTTGGTAAGGTGTCGGGAATGCTCCCACTTCCAACAACAATGTGCGCAATGAGATACGAGGACAAGGGCGACTATGTCCTTGCCGAGAGCATTTGGGCGGGCGACTCTCGCTGTTATATCATCACACCCGAGGGGCTTCGCTGTGCCTCAATTGACGACGAGGCATCAAATGGCGGTATTACAAACCTCTTTAATGCGCTTGACGATACAGTAACCACGCTCAACTACAGAAAATTCGAAATTAAGAAGCCCTGTGTGCTTCTTACCGCAAGTGACGGAATATTTGACACCTTCAAGCCAAATGTGACCTTCTCCTTTGACCCCGAGAACCTCGGTGTAGAGAAGGAAATTCTTTCTCACATAATGAAGGCGTCCTCACCAAGCGAGGCGGGCACTCTGCTTCACGATTGCTATAATAAGGACCACAGGGGCGACGATTCGACCCTTTGCTTCGTGCCAATCGGCTTTAAGGACTTTGAGGATGTAAAGGCTACACTAAAGCCACGCGCAGACAAAATCTGCCAGCTTTATAAGGACTATCAGGACAAGTCCTCACAGCTTTTCTCACTTTCAATTAACGAGGATGATATTGCATCCTATGTGCTTCAAAGAACTCGCGACAAGCTTCCAAAAATCGCTTCTCTTATCGCAGAGGCATACTCGACAGGCTCAGCCGACCCTGTGATTACAGACGAGCTTCTTGCGCTAATCGAGGAAAGAAAAGCATCTATCGCCTCATCACTCCGTACAAAGCGCTCGGGCGCGCTTATTGCAAGCATTGACGCATTTGGCGCTAAGCTTCTTGAAAATCCACGCCTTGCTATCATTTCTAAGAAATCGGCAGGGGAGTGTGTGTTTAATTCAAGCGCAAGCCTCAAAATCATAGGCGACCTTTCCTCAAGAGCACACGACCTTCTCAAGAAGATGGAAACTCTCGAGGCAAGAAGGGAAGCATACGAGGCTCAGCTCCCAGAGCTAAAGAGGGTAGGCGATGAGCTTAAGCTTAGCTGTCGCACTCTTGCAGACGAGCTTCTTGAGCTCGACACAGACACCTCAAAATGGCTTAAGAAAAAGGAGCTATTTAATCTTCTTTTGTTCGCGCTTCGCGGAATTTGCGACGACGAGCTAAGGGCTATTCCTAAGATTAAGGGAATTAGCGACACATACAGCGCCCTTATCGCAGGCTCAAACGAGATTATAAAGGACACCTTGAACCTCAAGGGCAAGCTTGAGTATGCTGAAACTCAGGTGGCTCTTGCTAAGCGCTCATATAAGCACGCGCTTGATACGCTTCTTGCGTTCCTTAAGGCATCACGCGCACATATTGAGGCAAATATCACCCCCGAGGCAATTCGCGCCTATAGCCTAACCACCGAGGTTAGCGAGGCTGAGGTTAGAGGTCTTTTAGCAAGCGAGCTTCCAAGCGTGCTTTCCTCAGCGGAGAACACCGAAAGGGTTGCTCAAATCATTAAAAAGGCGCTACAGGGTGCGCTTAATTCGACATCTGTGATAGAATCTCAATACAACTCCGCAAGGCTCGCGCGCTTTAAGGACTACTATAGGTCAATGACCTCTCCAAGAGAGGAAATTGAGGCGCTTGATGCCCAAATCAAGGCAGTAATAGCAGAATATGCTTTAAAGGACTAAAAATGGGACTTCTTGATAGAATAGGTAAAATAGTTTTTGGAGAAGGCGGTGCTTCGGCACCGTCCTCTCCTTCATATTCCGCACCCCCTCCCTCGTATGGCGGTGGAGTGCAATACTCCCTCTCGTTTCCGTCGGGTAGCACAATTGTTTTAAGCCTCACAGAGTCGGGCTATCGTCAGCTTGAAGCTCGCGGTAAGCGCTCGTTTTTAAAGCGCTGTCCCAAGGACAAGCTTATCTCTATGATAGATACCGCTATCAACTATAAGTCGCTCGAGGAAATCGCAGAGAGGTATTCAATTTGTGATAGCGCGGACTTTTCCGACCTTCACCTTGATGCAATTAAAACCGCACTTCGCTCAACGGTTGATGTGCTTTACGATTACCCGCGCCTAAGGAGCAAGACCTGCTATATCGGCTCGGCTCAGGGTTACCGCAGAAAGCTTGAGAGCCTACGCTGTGGCTCGGTTGCAACCCTTAAGGACCTTGGAATTGAGTATATTTGCTCGCCCTCGCAGGTAAAACAGCTTGGTGCGCTAATGGTCGAGCTTGCCGACTCATACCTTGTCGATAATAGCTCATTTATCGCGCTCGCAATAGATGCCTTTGGGCTCTTTGACGCGCTTGTGCTTGATGCCGACGACTATAAGGGGTACAAATATCGCCAAACGCTTGACGGCTTAAAATATGGTGAAAGCTCGGGCTTCCACCCCAAGGGCTGTGACTCCCCCGAGAGTGCCGTTTATCACGAGCTCGGTCACCTTCTTGACTACCTTTGTCACCTAAATTCAAGCGGAATGGAGCGCCTTTATTGCTCCTACACAAGGCGCGATATAGAGAGAGAACTTTCTCAATATGGAGCTACAAGCGCCTACGAATTCTTTGCCGAAGCCTTTGCCGAGGCAAGGTGTAACCCCTATCCGCGCGACATCGCAAATAGAGCAATGCTTCTCCTGAAAGACGGGTATGCAAGGGTTAGATGACGAGCAAGTGCGCATACGAGCGAAGCGAGTATGCGCGTTTTCTTGCCACTTGGGAGAGAAGAATGAAGAGTGAAAAATGAAGAATGAAGAGAAAAGGTAGAAAACGCGCTTACGCACTGTTTTCGTTATTTTCGCCCGCGGGGGCGTCCCCGCCATTGAAGAACCTAACCTAACTGTTCTTTCGAGCAGGCTACTCCGTAGCTCGTGAAAATCAAATAGTATTTTCACGGTTAGAACCTTGATACTCGCTTAGCTCGTATGCGCATTTCGCATTCCGCATTTCGCACTTAACATATTTGCTTGCCACTTAAAATGTTAAAAAAATAAAAATTTTAAAAATCTCTTGACACAGTCACTTTTTTATGATATATTAAGTAGGCAAATAAATGTTTGCACTAAAAGATTTCCAAATATCGGGGTAGAGCGACAAGTCGCTTATCTCAACGAGCCTTTTGTGAGCAAGCTCCCATCGGCTTTCGTTGGATATACGCAGCGGTTTTAAAGCGGAGCTTTAAATACCATTCTCTTTGCCTGCATATATGAATGCTACAAATAAAAAGATTTCCAAGTATCGGGGTAAAGCGACAAGTCGCTTATCTCAACGAGCCTCTTGTGAGCAAGCTCCCATCGGCTTTCGTTGGATATACGCAGCGGTTTTAAAGCAGAGCTTTAAATACCATTCTCTTTGCCTGCTTATTTATTTGGAAATCCAAATAAATAAGCAGGGGTATCGAAGCGGTCACAACGAGGCGGTCTTGAAAACCGTTTGGCCAAAAGCCACGTGGGTTCGAATCCCACCCCCTGCGCCAAAAACAAAAAGGACACATTCCGTGTCCTTTTTGTTTTTCTTGGCTTGGGGGTGCTCTCGAACCTCATCTTTGTAAATGCACCGCATTTGCAAATTGGGTGCGGACACGAGCGTCAGGGCGGTGGGAGCTCGCTCACATAAGCCGAGCGAAGTGCATTGCTAAAAGCAATGCATCCCACAAAATTTACATAGTAAAACGGGTGGGATTCGAAGGGGAAAGCGTTAAGAAAATCATTCGGGGAATGATTTTTAGCTGGAAGACCGCAGAATTTTGCAAGGCATTTTTTTGCTTTTTTCTCTTTTGTCCTTGCAAAATTCAAGACCTAATCCCACCCCCTGCGCCAAAAATCGGTAAGTTTCGAAAGAGGCTTGTCGATTTTTACTTCTTCACTCTTATTTTTTCACTTTTCACTTTTCTCTCAAATCTTGCGACAGGGCGCCGTCGGGCGCGAATCCATTCACTATGTCAAAAGAACACAAGCAAGCTTCATTTTTTAAAATAGTAATTGAAAATCCTTAAAATATATGCTAAAATATAATAGCAGAATATTTCATACCTTGCATTAACAAAAAGTGATTAACTCGAAATGTCTATGTGTAAGCTATATTTATTTATCATTTCTCATTCCGCATTTCGCATTTCGCACTTCGCACTTCACACTTCGCATTTCGCACTTGTTTATTATTTCTCATTATTTATTAAGGAGCTTTATTATGAAAAAAATCTTAGGTATCGAGCTTGGCTCGACAAGAATTAAATCCGTTCTTCTTGACGAGAGCGCAAATGTTATCGCTCAAGGCGCGCACGACTGGGAAAACAAGCTTGAAAATGGCTTTTGGACCTATTCGCTTGATGATGTTTGGGGCGGACTTCAAGCATCTTATGCTGACCTTTGCAAAAATTTCGGTGAGAAGATAGAGCATCTTGACGGAATAGGAATTTCCGCTATGATGCACGGCTATCTTGCCTTTGACAAGGACGATAATCTTCTTGTGCCCTTTAGAACCTGGCGTAACACAAGCACAGCGCAGAGCGCTAAGGAGCTTTCAAGCGCGCTCAGCTTCAATATGCCTCAAAGATGGAGCGCAACTCACTTTTATCAAGCGGTTTTAAATGGCGAGGAGCACATTGATAAGGTAACCTTTTTGACAACGCTTGCTGGCTATGTTCACTGGCAATTGACAGGCGAAAGGGTGCTTGGCATCGGTGATGCTGCAGGAATGTTCCCAATTTGCGATAAATGCCTTGATTACGATAAGCCAAGGCTTGAAATTTTCGATAATTTACTTAAAAAGCACGGTCTTAGCGTTCACCTTTACGACCTTTTGCCAAAGGCGCTTTGCGCAGGCGAGGACGCAGGTAATTTAACAGAGGCGGGCGCACGACTTCTTGACCCAACAGGCACACTTAAGGCAGGGGCTAAGCTTTGCCCACCAGAGGGTGATGCAGGCACAGGAATGATAGCAACAAACGCAATTAAGGCGCGCACAGGAAATGTTTCCGCGGGCACAAGTGCATTTGCTATGGTAGTTCTTGAAAAGCCACTTTCAAGCGTGAACGAAAGCATAGATGTAGTTGCAACTCCAACAGGTAAGGGTGTTGCAATGGTACACGCAAATAACTTTACAAACGAGATAAACGCGTGGGCGGGTCTTTTTGACGAGGTAATTGCCCTTGCGGGTGCAACAATCAAAAAGAATGTTTTGTTCGATAAAATGTACGAAAAATCGGCTGAAAGCGACGACGAGGTCGGCAATCTTATCGCATATAACTTCCTATCAGGTGAGCCTATTGTGGGTATGGAGAGTGGCGTTCCTCTCGTTATGAGATTGCCAAATAGTAAGATGACGCTTGCTAATTTCACTCAAATGCTCCTTTATTCCGCACTTGGCGCAATGAGCATAGGTATGGAGGCTCTTGAGGCAGAGGGCGTAAAAATCGACGATATTTGCGGTCACGGTGGCTTCTTTAAAACTCCATTTATCGGTGCAAATGCTATGAGCGCAGCGCTCGGCGCACCTATCACAGTTATGAAAAACGCAGGCGAGGGCGGTGCTTGGGGCGTTGGCGTGCTTGCACTCTATAATGTCCTAAAACAGGGCACACTTGACGAGTTCCTTGATAACCTCTTTGCATCAGTAGAGAAGGAAACAACCATCGCAGACGAAAAAACAAAAGCAAAATTCGCCCTCTTTATGCAAAACTATAAAAAAGGGCTTTCTGTTGAAATGGAAGCAACAAAAAAATATAACTAAGCTACAAAAAGCGATGAAAAAATTCATCGCTTTTTTAATTTTTATTAAATTTCACCTTAAAATTTTTAAAAAAATTTAGTAAAGATTTAGAAAAATTTAATGATTTTTCCTACATTTTTACAAAAAATAGTTAATTTATATTGATTTTTTGCTTTAATTATTAAAAAATAATTAAGTTTTCAACTATTTTAGTGGATTTATTATTGACATATATTAATATTTATTATATAATAATAATAGATTATTGCGCCTACGCGCAAGTGGGGACGCCCCTGCGGGCAATGAGGTTATTGGCGCAAATGATGTCGGCTGTGCCGAATGATGTTGCCTTTGGCAAACGGAAAGAGTTTATAATTATCTGTTTTCATAGTGGTTTCTTTTTTGGTAGCTTTTTTCTTTTCCAAAAGAAAAAAGTACATAAAACAGGGGGATAAAAAAATGGCGGAATTAAAAAGCATATGGCTAATGATAGCCGAGATATTAAAAACTAAGCATCCTGACACTGCGTACAATTTATGGTTTGGTGATATGGAGCTAATTTCGCTAACTGCGAAGGAAGCAATGTTCACCACAACGACCAACGCGAAAAGAGATGTAATTCTTGATATATTTGCAGACGAAATGGCTGAGGCTACTGAGAGTGTTGTAGGCTTCAAGCCAAGAATAGTAATAATCTCAACAGAAAACGAGGAAATTGACCTTTCTGCGCCAACGCTTGAAATTTTTTCAAGAGTTGAAAGGGGCGAGGAGAAGAAGCCAGAAAATGTTGTGATTCCTGACGATTATCGCTCAGACTACACCTTTGAGAACTTTATTACAGGCGCATCAAACGAGTTTGCTTATGCGGCAGCGCGTGCAGTTGCAGAGAAGGATTTAAACGACCCCGAAACGCTAAGGGCTAATATGTTCAACCCGCTTTTCATTTATGGCCCAAGTGGAGTTGGTAAAACCCACCTTCTTTACGCAATCACAAACAAGCTTGCAAGGCGCTTTCCAAACAAGAAAATAATGTACATAAAGGGCGAGGAGTTCACAAATCAGCTCGTTGATGCAATTCGTAACAGAACTACCGCTCAATTTAGAGAAAAGCTAAGAACTGTTGATGTCCTGCTTATTGACGATATTCAATTCGTTGCGGGCAGAGAGGCAACTCAGCTTGAGGTTTTCAACACCTTTAATGCGGTTTATGAGGAAAGAAAGCAAATTATTCTAACCTCCGACCGTCCGCCATACGAGATGCGCACTCTTGAGGAGCGTCTTAGAACGAGATTTATGTCTGGAATTTTGGCTGATGTTTCCTTGCCAGACTACGACCTTCGCTTAGCAATCCTTCAGCAAAAGGCTAAGGAGCACAACATTTATCTCTCAAGCGAGATTATAAAGTACATTGCAGAGAATGTTGTATCATCAATTCGTCAGCTTGAGGGAGTTATCAAAAAGCTCGGCGCTGTTAAATTCCTTCAAGGCACTGATATAACCCTTGAAAAGGTTAAGGAAATCACAAGGGACTTTTCACAGGCTAAGGAAAATGACTCTAAGAAATTCGAGGAGATAATTGAGGCAGTTTCCACAAAGTACGGAATTTCCAAGGAAGACATTCTTTCAAGCAAGAGAAACAAGGAAATTGCACTCGCTCGCCATATCTGCGTTTATATTGCGCGCGAGGTTACCTCACTTTCTCAGGCTCAAATCGCTAAAATCCTTAATCGTGATCGTTCAACCCTCGTTTCGAGCGAAAAGTTCGTTAAGGACAAAATGAACGAGGACAACGAGTTCGCTCTCGATATCAAGGAAATTATTCGCAACCTAAACACATAAGTCGGTGCGGACCGACAGCCAAGGTGGCGGTATACCACTTGGGAATGAAGAGAGAAGAATGAAAAGTGAAGAATGAAGAGAAAAGGTAGAAAACGCGCTTACGCACTGTTTTAGTTCTTTTCTGCCTGCGGGGGCTTCCCCACCATTGAAGAACCTAACCTATCTGTTCTCTTTACGTCGGCTTACAATCCCCCCTGCTACGCTCCCCCCCTTACTCTAAAGGGGGCTTGGGGTTAGAACCTTGATACTCGCTTCGCTCGTATGCGCATTCCGCATTCCACATTTGCTTGTCATTTTTTCACTTATCAACCAAAAAATTGCCTTATTTGGCAAAAATTCTTGATTTTTCTTTTCTTGTTTTCTTAGAAAGAAATAATTTTTAGTAGTAGGAGTAGCAGTAGAGGGGTTGGATTTGTTGGAAAACTCCAAATTCTTACTATTTAAAGGAATTTTACCTCAAATTTATCAACAATCAAAGGTGGACAATCCTTTGTGAATATGTTGGAATTCTTTTGATAACTCACATTTTTTACTAAAATTTTCATTTTTCACTTTTCCACATTTTTTCCCCGTTGAAAGAGGGGGAGCCCCCTCGGGCAGGTCGGTGAGGACCGACAGCCAAAATTCGGGCTTGCTTAGTATAAGCTTTAAGTCACTCACGAAATGGTGGAAAAATGCGAAGTGGCGGGTGAGTGGCACAAACGATGTCGGCTATGCCGAATGATGTTACCTTTGGTAAATGATGTTGGCTACGCCAAATTATGTTGCCTTCGGCAAACGGAAAGAGTTTACAATTATTTTATTTTCATAGTGGTTTCTTTTTTGGTAGCTTTTTTCTTCTCATAAAGAAAAAAGTACAAAAAAACAAAAGGAGTTTAAAATATGGTAGTAATTTTTGACAGAGACACATTGATGAACGGCTTAACGCCAGCGATGTACACAGTAGCGGGCAAGAACACGAATGCAAATCTTGAGGGCGTGCATCTTATATGCACAGAGGACGGCAAGGTAGTAATAGAGACTCAAGATATGGAGAAGGGCTTCCGCACCTCGATTATAGCGAGAGTAGAGGAGGAGGGCGATGTAGTAATCAACGCGAACAAGCTTCTCCAAATAATGAAGGTAATGCCAGCGGGCGACATCAAGGTTACAGTTGACGAGCGTTTTTCAACGAGAATAGAGTCAGGACTATCACATTTTGACATAAAGGCATTGCCAGGCGACCAGTTCCCACCGCTTCCTGAGATTTACGGAGAGAGGGGCTTTATAATCCAGCAATACCTCTTTAGAAAGCTTGTAAACAGGGTATATTTTGCGATAGGACAAAACGATGCGCGCCCTGTATTTAACGGAGCATACTTTAAGATAACCGACAACAACATGCTACTTGTATCCTGCGACGGAAACAAGCTTGCATACTGTGAGAAGGACATAAGCCTTGAGAACAGAAGCAAGGACGGAATGAACCTAAATCTTAGATTTATCGTTCCAGGAAGAACTCTATCTGACATTCTCAAGATGACAAAGGACACAGAGGATACAATGGAAATTCGTCTTAGCAGAAGATATATTATCTTCCGCTTTGCAAGCTACATGTTCTTCTCAAAGACAATTGACTCCGAATATATCGACTACAACAGAATTTTGCCAAGCTCACACAGAGTAAGCACATATCTTGATGCGAGCGCGCTTCGCGGTGCGCTTGAGAGAAGCTCACTAATTGTTGAGGACCGCTTGGCTGGAAGCATTCGTTCATATGTAAAATTCACCGTAGAGGACGACCTTTTGGTATCAACAATCTCCTCGAACGGAAATGCGTTTGACACAATTCCAATAAGGAAGGAAAACGACGAGGGCATAGTAATTGGCTTTAACTGCAAGTTTATGCTTGATGCGCTCAAGGTAATTGACGACGGAGAAATTAAAATGTCGTACAACACCCCACTTCAGGGCGTGCTTATTGAGCCTCAGGACAAGAGTGATGCGACATACAAGTATTTTGTGATGCCTTTGAAGATGAACAACTAATTTGAGAGCTACTAAGCGTCGTTATACGGCGTTGCTACTCGTAACCGACCTCGACTATCACAAGATAGCCTTCGTCCGGTTACTTGCCGTTGCGCCTTGTCTAACTTGCTTATTAACTCTCAAATGCGAAATGCGAAGTGCGAAATGCGAAATGATAAATCAATATAATTTACACATAGACATTTTGCACTTATGAAATTGCAAGCAAATGCGAAATGCGAAATGACAAATCAAGCTTAGATTTTTAAAATAATTATTTTATTTTCATAGTGGTTTCTTTTTGGTTCTTTTTCTTCTCCGTAAAGAAAAAGAATATAAGTAATAAGTAATGATAATAAAAAGCATAGAATTAACAGATTTTAGAAACATAGAGAAGGAAAGGATAGAATTTTCGCCGACGGTGAATGTCATATGTGGGCGCAACGCGCAGGGCAAGACGAACATTGTTGAGGGAATATATCTATTTGCGCGCGGAAAGAGCTTTAGGGCGATGAAGGACAAGGAGCTAATTCGCTTTGACAGCTCAGTTGCGTACGCTCTAATGGAATATGAAAAGCGCGCAGAGGGTGTCAAAATAGGTGTACAAATACCGCGCACACAGCCGAAATCGTTTTACAAGAACGGGGCGCGAGTACAGCGCACGGCTGACATAATAGGCGAGTTTAGGGCGGTTCTTTTCTGTCCGTCGCATCTTGGAATAATAAGCGACTCACCGAGTGTGAGGCGTAGCTTTCTCGATGTAGCTATAAGCCAGCTAAAGCCGATATACATCAAGCTTATGACGAGATATAACAGCGTAATGAGCTCGCGAAACGCGATACTAAAGATGGACGATGCCGAGAGGGCGAAATATCGAGAAACGATAGATTTTTACTCAAGCGAGCTTGCGTCGATTTGCGCGGACATAGCAGATGCTCGATACGAATATGTAAAGAAGCTTGATTTTTGGGTAAAGAAATTCTTTGAGCAGATGACAGACGGCAGAGAAACGCCAAAAATAAGCTATGAAACGAACGCTCAGGGGGCAGATTTTGACACAAGGGCGAGCTTAAAAAACAGATACGCACAGCTCTTGACGGAGAACCTCGACAGAGAAATCCGTTATGGCGCGACTGCGTACGGAATACACAAGGACGACCTCAAGATAGAGATAAATGGCAAGGATGCGCGTTTATACGCCTCACAGGGGCAACAGCGCTCTCTTGCGCTTGCAATGAAGATGGCAGAGGGCGAGATAAGCCGAGAGCATACAGGCGAGTATCCCGTGTTTTTGCTTGACGATGTGCTTAGTGAGCTTGATATTGAGAGGCGAAAATATGTGTTATCAAACATAAATAATAGACAGGTTATAATAACCTCCTGCGAGCCAAACTATTTCGACGAAAGCGATGCGAATTTTATTTGGCTAAACGAGGGCAAGCTAATGCCAAGCGCGGAGTGACAGAGCGATGCTCCGCGGTGAAATCCGTCTTGCGACGGTTGAAATCTGCTTTGCAGATGAAATCGCTTCGCGGTGAAATCCAAAAAGGTTCACTTTTTGGACTTGAGTTAGACGGGTTTTGTTTCAACGAGGCTAATTGGCTATTATTTCATATATTAAACATTAAAATTAACAAAAAGAGCGCGGTGAAAAATGTCTGTGTGTAAGCAGTATTGGCTTATCATTCCGCATTTCGCATTTCGCATTCAACATTTAACTTATGTATTTATATTTAGGAAGCAACAAAAGTGTTCGAGGTAGCGAGGTTGAGGCGATATTCGACCTTGATACAGCGACAGTATCTACGCACACGCGCGCGTACCTGCATAATGCGCAGGCGCGCGGAAAGCTAATAACGCTCGGGCTTGATTTGCCGAAATCCTTTGTTGTTATGAGGGACGGAACGGTGTATCTTTCTCCGCACAACTCAAGCACAATAGCGAGCTCAATTTTGGGCTAAAAAAACTTGTCCGTTTTGTCCGTTTCTGTGTGCTATGATAGAAATAGATAGAATTTCACAGCGGTTTCTTTTTGCTATCTTTTTCTTCTCCTAAAGAAAAAGTAGAATTAACTAAAAAATCTCAGCCAAAGGCGAAAGGAATAAAAATATGGAAGACGAAAAGATTTATGGCGACGAGCAGATACAGGTCTTGGAGGGCTTAGAGGCGGTAAGAAAGCGCCCAGGAATGTATATTGGAACGACCTCGATAAGAGGACTTCACCACCTTGTTTACGAGATAGTAGATAACTCGATAGACGAGGCGATGGCGAACTACTGCGACAAAATCGAGGTAGTATTGCATCCTGACGGAAGCGTATCCGTGCAGGACAACGGCCGTGGAGTTCCCGCAGGAATAAATGCAAAGACGGGCCGTCCAACGCTTGAGGTAATTTTTATGGTCCTTCACGCGGGCGGAAAGTTCGGCGGAGGCGGATATAAGATTTCGGGAGGCTTGCACGGAGTTGGTGCGTCGGTAGTAAACGCGCTTAGCGAGTGGCTCGAGGTAGAGAACTGCCACGACGGAGAGAGATATACAGAGCGCTTTGAGAAGGGCAAGGTTGTACGCGACTTTGAGCATACAGGCAAGGCGCCAGAGGGCAAGCATGGCTTATATGTACGCTTCAAGCCAGATGCAAGCATCTTTGAGGAGGTCGTATTCGATTACGAAACTCTTCTTACAAGACTAAGAGAGCAGGCATTTTTGAATGCAGGAATAAGAATAATATTTAGAGACGAGCGCGAGAAGGTTGAAATGACAGCCGAGGACGGAAGCACCTACGAGGCATACCGAGAGAGCGACCTTTGCGCAGAGGGTGGAATTAAGGAGTTTGTAACATATATAAATGGTCTTAAGCACGCGACAATGATTCACGACGAGATTATTTATATGAAGGCTGAAAAGGGCGACATCACCGCCGAGGTCGCAATGCAGTACAACGACACCTACACCGAGAGCATAGTAACCTTTGCTAATAACATGTCAACAATTGACGGTGGAACGCACGAGGTTGGCTTTAAGAACGCGCTTACCAAGGTAACAAACACCTACGCAAGAAAGCTTGGCTATCTAAAGGATGCCGACGCGAACCTAAAGAGCGAGGACACAAGAGAGGGACTAACCGCAATAGTTTCCGTAAAGCTCCCCGACGCACAGTTCGAGTCGCAGACCAAGGCTAAGCTTGGAAATAGCGAGATAAGAACGATAGTAGATGCAATAGTTGTGGAGAAGCTCAGCGAGTTCTATGAGGAGAACCCCGACATTGCAAAGCAAATAATAGGCAAGAGCTGTGATGCAGCGAAGGCAAGAGAGGCGGCAAGAAAGGCAAGAGAGCTTGCGCGTCGTAAGGACGCATTCGGCTCAAGCGCATTGCCAATTAAGCTCGCTGACTGTCAGGACAGAAGAAGCGAATATACAGAGCTATTCCTCGTAGAGGGAGACTCTGCGGGCGGTAGCGCAAAGGACGGACGCGATAGCCGTTTCCAAGCGATATTGCCACTTCGTGGTAAGGTTCTTAATGTTGAAAAGAGCCGTCTTGACAAGGTTTATTCAAACGAATCCCTCATTCCTATAATCCAAGCCCTTGGCTGTGGAATAGGCGAGGAATTTGACCCCGCTAAGCTAAGATACGGAAAAATAATCATTATGGCGGATGCCGATGTTGACGGAAGCCATATACAGGTTCTTCTTCTCACCTTCTTCTTTAGACATATGCGTCAATTGATAGAGGACGGACATATTTATCTTGCAAAGCCACCGCTTTATAAGATAACAAAGGGAAAGGTAGAGAAATATGCCTTCTCTGACGAGGAAAGAGATAAAATCTTTGAGGAAATAGGCGGAGGTCAGGCAGAGCGCTATAAGGGTCTTGGAGAAATGGACAAGGAACAGCTCTGGGAGACCACAATGGACCCAAATACAAGAACAATAATTCAGGTACAAATAGGCGATGCCCTCAAGTGTGACGAGGTATTCTCGCTCCTTATGGGCGATAAGGTTGAGCCAAGGCGCGAGTTTATTGAGACTAATGCAAAGTTTGTAGAAAACTTAGACATATAAGGTTTCAATAAACAATGAAATCCGCACCACGGATGCGGTTGAAATCCATCTTCGATGGTTGAAATCGCTTTGCGATGAAATCTAAAATGAGCCATTTTAGATGAAGATAGAGATAATTAAATAAAAAAGAAAACAGTGCGTAAGCGCGTTTTCTTCCTTAACTTTTCCGCAAGGAAAAATTTCAATTGCGCACAGCGCAAATTTCAATCGTCGCAGACGAATTTCATCCGCGTTGGCGGATTTCATTGCGACGACATAGGAGGAGCATAATGAGCGAAAAAGAACACAATGTGCTTGATTATGAAAATATCGAGCAAATGATAGTAAACCGCAACATTGAGTCAAGAGTAAAGGAAGCGTTTCTTGAGTACTCAATGAGCGTAATAGTATCTCGTGCGTTGCCAGATGTAAGAGATGGAATGAAGCCTGGACAAAGGCGTGTAATGTACGCGATGTACGAGGACCATCTAACATCAGACAAGCCGTTTAGAAAATCGGCTACAACCGTTGGTAATGTGCTTGGTAGATACCATCCACACGGAGACCAAGCGGTATATGGCACAATGGTAAGAATGGCACAGCCCTTCTCGCTTCGCCACCCGCTTATTGACGGACACGGAAACTTTGGTAATGTTGACGGTGACGGTGCTGCGGCTTACCGTTATACAGAGGCAAGAATGTCCAAGCTCGCAAACGAGCTTATGGCAGATATCGAAAAGGATGTAGTAGATTTCGTTCCTAACTTCGATAACTCAAGAAAGGAGCCAACCGTATTGCCCTCGCGCTTCCCGAATGTTTTAGTAAACGGAAGCGTAGGAATTGCAGTAGGTATGGCTACAAACATTCCACCTCACAATCTTGGCGAGGTAATTGACGGAACAATCCATCTAATTGACAATCCCGATGCAAGCGTCGAGGAGATGATGGAATACATTAAGGGACCAGACTTCCCAACCTATGCAACAATTTACGGCAGACGCGGACTTATAGAGGCATACACAACAGGTAAGGGACGCATATCAGTTCGCTCAAGGGCTGAGTGTGACGAGGAAAACCACAGAATTATCGTAACCGAAATTCCATATATGGTAAACAAGTCACAGCTTATCGAAAAGATTGCCGACCTTCACAAGGAAAAGAAGGTAGAGGGACTCACAGGCATTCGTGACGAGAGCGGACGCGCGGGAATGAGAATAGTAATTGAGTGTCGCAGAGATGCAAACCTTCAAGTAATTCTCAATCAGCTTTATAAGAATACACAGCTTCAGGACACCTGTGCTATGAATATGCTCGTTTTGGTAAACGGAGAGCCAAAGACACTTGGACTTCGCGAGATTTTAAGAGAGTACATTCAGTATCAGGAGCAAATCGTAGAGCGCAGAACTCGCTTCGAGCTTAAGAAGGCTCAGGCAGAGGCTCATATCTACGAGGGCTATAAGATAGCAATTGACAACATCGACGAGGTAATTTCAATCATTCGTGCAAGCGAAAGCACCGCTGTAGCAAAGGAAAAGCTCAAGGAGCGCTTCCTTCTTAGCGAGGAGCAGGCTCAGGCTATTGTTGAAATGACCCTTGGTAGGCTCTCTGGAATGGAGCGCCAAAAGGTCGAGGAGCGCTTGGCTAAGCTTCACGCAACAATTGCCGAGCTAAATGGCATCTTGGCTGACGAAAACAAGATTAAGGAAATTATCAAGACAGAGCTTGAGGAGATTAAGAGAAAGTACGCAGACGCGCGTCGCACCGACATTATTGACAGCGACGACGAGATTGACCTCGAGGACCTCATTGAGCGCCACGAGTGCGTAATCACCCTCACAAACTCAGGCTACATTAAGAGAATTCCTGCCGACACCTACGAGGCACAGCACAGAGGTGGTAAGGGTCTTGTTGCAATGGGCACCAAGGAAGAGGACTTTATCGAAAATATTCTTGTTGCAAATTCACACGCACACCTTCTTATGTTTACTGACAATGGTAAGATATTCGTAAGAAAGGTATATAGAATACCCGAAAGCTCAAGAACCGCTAAGGGTGCAAACCTTATCAATATCATAGAGATTGAAAAGGGCGAGAAGGTAACCGCAATGGTTGCGCTTGAGAGCTTCGAGGACAACGAGTACCTCGTAATGGTAACAAGAAACGGTGTTATCAAGAGAACTCGCGTTAAGGAGTACGAGTACCAGCGCAAGGGCGGTAAGATTGCAATCAACCTTGACGAGGGTGACGAGCTTATCTTTGTTGGCCACACTAAGGGAGATAGCGATATTATCATCGCATCAAAGAATGGTCAGGGCGTTCGCTTTAACGAGGACAAGGTTACAATCGTTGGTAGAACCGCACGCGGAGTTCGCGGTATTGAGCTTCGTGGTGAGGACAAGGTATGCGGTGCGGTTATTGTTGATGAGACAAGGAAGCTTCTTACAGTTACAGAAAACGGCTTTGGAAAGAGAAGCGAGTTTAGTGACTTTGAGGCGAGAAACCGTGGCATATTCGGTGTTCGTGCACACAATGTCACAGATAAGACAGGCGCCCTTGCAACAATCGGCGCAGTTGACGAGAGTGAGGACATTATGGCAATCACCGATGCAGGTGTTGTTATTAGAACTCCGGTTAGCGAGGTTCCTGTTTATAATAGAAGCGCATCAGGCGTACGCGTAATGCGTATTGCTGAGGGCACTAAGGTTGCAAAAATGACCTTTACCGATGCAGTTGATGACGAGGACGAGGTAGCAGAGACACCCGAGGGAGAGGAAGCGCCAGCAACCGATACCCCCGCAACCGATAATCCCGTAGCACCAGAAACACCAGAGGGTGCTGAATAATGAAACGAATTTTATCACTTATAATTGCTCTTTTGCTCGTTACAGGGGCACTTTGCTCCTGTAAACGAGTTGATGGAAAAAACGAGGCATACGACATTGTAAAGGACTTAATTGACCGCTCTTACGCGTTAAATCAGGTCTATTACGGAGAGGGCTTGCCTCACAATCCAGACGAGCATTATGAAGGCGATTACTACTATGTTGGCGAGGACTCCGCATATAGGGTAAGAAACGACCTCTTAGTGGAGACAAAGGCGGTTTTTTCAAGCGACATTGCAAATGAGCTTATAGAAATATATTTTTCGGGCAAAAACAGCTATGGAATGGTTATCTACGCGCGCTATGTAACAGGCGCAACAGGCTTCCTTGCCGTAAACCCGAATTATGAAAATCCCGTCCCAAGGGTGTATAAATACGACACCTCAAGGCTAAAAATAACAAAAATCAAAAGAAACGAGATAAGAGCCACCGTCCCCGCAATAATAGAGCAGGGCGACAACACCGCCCCCTTTGAAATAGAAGTTGTTGTGACATACGAGAAGGGTGTGGGGGAGTGGAGACTTGACTCTCCAACCTATTAAGCCCAATAAGCGTCGTTATACTGTGTTGCTGGCAGAGCAAAGCTCTGCAATGAAATCCGTCTTGCGACGGTTGAAATCTGCTTTGCAGATGAAATCGCTTCGCGGTGAAATCCAAAA
>JAFTIV010000092.1 GCA_017456685.1 Clostridia bacterium
GATGTTAAGGACCCAAGAACTGCCGACGCGTTCGTTTCAATCACGGGTGCTGATGTAAGTGGCGACTTGAAATTTGCAAAAATTTATTTTTCGGTTATGGTTGGTGACAAAAGCGAGGTGCTCTCTGCCCTTAAGGGTGCGCAGGGATTTTTCCGCTCCGAGCTTGCGAAAAGAATAAACCTTCGCCAAACACCTCAGCTAAGCTTTGAATACGACGGCTCAGCAGAATATGGTGCTAACATTTCTAAAATCCTTGGAGCTCTTGATATTAAGCCTGACGACGAGGGAGATGGCGAAGATGAATAAATCACTTACAATGAAGGAGCTTGCAAGCAAAATAAGAGAGAAAAAAAGCACTCTTATTTTCTGTCACAGAAATCCTGACCCTGACACTCTCGGCTCTGCGTTTGCGCTAAAGGAGATTTTGAAGCATCTCGGCATTGCGGTCAATGTATGCTGTGCCGATAAGCCAAATGCAAAATTCAGCTTTATAACGGGCGAGGACTTGCTTAATGAGATAAAAATTGACGAGTATGAGAGGGCTATAGCAATTGATGTTGGCTCTTCAAAGCAGCTCGGTGATTTTTCGTGCTACGCCGACAAAATCTCGCTCATTATAGACCACCACGAGATGAGCGAGCGCTTCGCAGACTATTACGAGGACTTTGCCCCTGCCTCTGCTATGATTGTTTACGAGCTCGCGCTTGAGCTTGGCATCTTAGACAGCTTAGGCGAGCGCTTCTTTAGTTGTGTTTATGCAGGTCTTTCGGGCGACACAGGGTGCTTTAAATACTCAAACACCAACAAAAGGGCGCACCTTATAGCGGCCGACCTTGTCACTCGCGGTATTGACTTTGCAAAAATAAACAACATTATATTCGACTCAAAAAGCATTGGCGAGGTTTCGGCTATTCGTATGGCTTATGAAAATGTCGAGCTTCTATTAGATGGAAGGCTTGCTATCCTCTTGGTGACAAACGAAATGAAATCAAAATACGGCATCACCGACGACGATATAGGGGATATTGTAAATACTATAAGACAGATACAGGGTACGCTCATTGCGGTTTCAATTAAGGAAGCTGGTAGCGAGGGCAGGTTCTCTATTTCATCTCGCGCTAATGCAGACATTGATGTTTCTGCTCTTTGTGCTGAGCTTGGCGGTGGCGGACATCCGCGCGCCTCAGGTGCTACTCTTTACGCGTCCTCTCCAAGCGAGGCTCTTGACACGATAAGGACACTATTCTCGAAGGGTGTTTTAGGCTATGGCAAATGAGATTGAGCAATCAGGCGTTGTTGTCGTAGATAAGCACGAGGGCGTTACCTCGCACGATATTGTTTTTAAAATGCGTAAGCTCTTTGGCACGAGGCGTGTCGGGCACACAGGCACGCTCGACCCTATGGCGACGGGTGTTTTACCTATTCTTATCGGCAGAAGCGCTAAGGCGAGCGAGTATCTAAGTGCAGAGGACAAAGGCTACACGGCGGAAATCACGCTTGGAATTACCACGGACACAGAGGACATAAGTGGCAAAATTCTAACGAAATGCGACACTCTCCCCGACAAAAGCAAGTTTTTTGAGGTATGCAGAGAGTTTGTTGGCGACATTTTTCAGGTCCCGCCTATGTATAGCGCGCTTAAGGTTGACGGCAAGAAGCTCGTTGATTTGGCACGCGAGGGAATTACAATTGAGCGCGAGGCGAGAATGATACATATTTCGTCTATAATCCCCGAGGTTATTGACGAAAAAAGAGGCATTTACCGTCTTATCGTTGAGTGCTCCAAGGGCACTTATATTCGCACCCTTTGTGCTGACATTGGCGCAAGGCTTGGCTGTGGAGCGACAATGAGTGCGTTAAGACGCACTAAATCGGGCAACTTTACCCTCGATAATTCACACACCATTGAGCAAATTGAGAAAATGAGCGAGGCGGAGAGAGCGTCGCTTATCATTCCAACCGAGGAGCTGTTTTACGACCTTGAGGCGGTTAAGCTTAGCGATTTTTACGCAAGGCTTTGCCGTAGTGGCTGTGAGATATATCAAAGGAAAATAGGCACTAATTTGCCCGTTGGCACGCGAGTTAGAATTTGCGACAAGAACGGCTTCTTTGCTCTTGGCGAGGTACGAGAGTACGACGAGGGCACGGCAATTAAGTCTATAAAATTATTTGTATTATAAAGAAAAACGCTCACAGGGTGAGCGTTTTTTGATGCTTTTAAATGATTTTTTGATTATTCAGCCTTAAAGGAATAGCTTGCGCCGTCCTCAATTTCAACGCTTGATGCGCCTGTAGGAGATGATGTGTCACCTATGTAGAGCGCCCAGTATTTTCCGTCGTCCTCCCACTTGTGATATTCTCCATCTACTGTAGTTACATAAAGTCCGTACTGTGAATCCTCTCCTGAGATTATGCCCTCTTCTACAAGAGCATCAGCGAGGTAATTTTTAGTTGTCGTAATCTCAAAGTCCTTTGAGGCTCCATCTGCGTAAACTACGGTGAAGGTAAAGGTCTTTTCGTCCCCATCCTCTTCCTTTTTGCAGGAAACGATGAACACAAATGATACGAGCATCAAAAGAGCGAGTGTAAAAGATAAAATTTTTTTCATTTTCTTTCTTCCTTATATTTTATTTGAGATAAAAGCACCGGAAGAGAGAAAAGCATCAAACACTCCTCGGTCATTTCGCCCCCCCTTGCCCAGAGCTATTTTACCATTCGGTTTCCCGAAAACATACATACGGCATTCCGGCTTTGACGGCAATGGCTGTTGTGACGGATTTTCACCGCGCTTTCCCCTATATATGCTCATGCTTATATTTTAACTCTTGGAACATTTTTTGTCAAGTGGTATTGATTTTTCTCTTTTAGATAAATTTTGGCACTAAAAAAGAACACAGGCAATGGAAAAACGCCTTACCTGTGTTTGCTTTTTCTTATTATGGCTTTTTGAGAAAATGCTGAAGCTCGGAGAGGAAGGTTTCTACATCCTTGAACTCACGATAAACTGATGCAAAGCGAACATACGCAACAGCATCTATGCTTTTCAGCTTCTCCATTACCATTTCACCAAGCTCGGTTGATGAGATTTCAAGCCTTAGAGAGTTTTGGAGCTCCTGCTCTATCTCGTCGGCAATCTTAGCCGAGTCAACGGGGCGCTTTTGGCAAGCCTTTAAAAGTCCTACAAGAAGCTTATTTTTGTCAAAATATTCACGGCTACCGTCCTTTTTGATTACGATAGGCTGAATGTTTTCAATAACCTCGTAGGTCGTAAAGCGCGCCTGACAGCCGAGGCACTCTCTGCGCCTTCTTATGCTTGAGTTTTCGTCTATGGGGCGAGAGTCGATAACCTTGCTCTCCTCATATCCGCAATGTGGACATCTCATAGGGGTCTCCTTTTGATCTACATAAGGCCCGCCTTAGCGAGCCTTATGATTTTTGTTAAGCGGTCTTATCTGCGTTCTTCCTTGAGATATATTTAATAACAAAGAGTGTGCCGATAAGAAGTGCAATTGATACAGGGATTGCAATATATGCAGCCCAGTCGCCTATCTTTGTGAGTACACCTGCAAGAACAAAGGATACAAACGATACGCCTGCAACTGTGATAGCATATGGGAGCTGTGTTTGAACATGGTCAACATGGTTGCACTGCGCGCCTGCCGATGCCATAATTGTGGTGTCGGAGATTGGTGAGCAGTGGTCGCCACATACAGCGCCTGCAAGGCAAGCTGACATACCAATAACACCTATAGTTGTTCCTGCTGGGAATACCGCAAGGACAATAGGAATGAGAATTCCAAAGGTTCCCCACGAGGTTCCTGTTGAGAATGCGATAAGGCAAGCGACAACAAAGATAATTGCAGGAAGGAATATTGAGAGTCCCTCTGCGTTCGAAAGAAGGTTGTCAACGAACAAATCAGAGCCAAGGAGTCCTGTCATATTCTTAAGCGCGGTTGCGAAGGTAAGAATAAGGATTGCAGGTACCATTGCGATAAAGCCCTTTGGAACTGCCTCCATTGATTCCTTAAAGGTGATTGCTCTTCTGCACATCAAATAAATGATTGTAAATACAAGTGCAATAAGAGCGCCCCAAGGCAAGCCAACTGTTGCGTCAGTATCACCAAATGCACCGATAAAGTTAAGGTAGTTTACGCTCTCCTTGTCAAAGAAGCCACCTACATATATAAGTGCGATTACACAAGCAACTATAAGAACTATGATTGGAAGCACAAGGTCCAAAACTCTGCCGTTTTCACTTGCGTCGCTTTCTTCCTTTTCAGCATCGAGTGCCCCAAGGTCGCCATCTCTTTGTGCCTTGATTTCGAAGCCTGACATCTTACCATAGTCAAAGCCCATAATTGCAATTGCAACTACAAATACGAGTGTAAGAATTGAATAGAAGTTGAATGGAATTGCGGCAACAAACATTTTAAGACCGCTTGTTCCCTCTGGTGCATATGCAGATACTGCTGCTGCCCAAGAGGAGATAGGAGCAATCATACATACAGGCGCAGCGGTTGCGTCGATTATGTAAGAGAGCTTTGAGCGTGAAATCTTATGACCATCTGTTACAGGTCTCATAACTGAGCCAACGGTTAGACAGTTAAAGTAGTCATCAATGAAGATAAGCACGCCAAGCACGAAGGTTGCAAGAATTGCACCAAGCTTTGTCTTGATGTTCTTCTCTGCCCAACGGCCAAATGCCCTTGAGCCACCTGCCTTATTGACGAGAATTACCATAACACCAAGAATTACAAGGAATATGAATATTCCTGCAGTTCCTGATACTGCTGAGATAAGACCGTCGTTTACGATATAATCCATTGTCTTTGGTAGGTTATAGTTTGCATTAAGAAGTCCGCCTATAACAATACCGATAAAGAGTGAGGAGTAAACCTCCTTTGTGATAAGTGCGAGCACGATAGCGATAATTGGTGCAGCCAAGGACATAAAGGTTCCCATATATCTGCTCTCATTTTCAACCTCGCCAGCACCGCCACAATCAGGGCACTCAACTGTTGCGCTTGTTACATCTACGCTTACTGCGCCCTTGTTGCAAAGGTCAGGTGCTGATACACCAGCAAGCTCGTGACCCTTACAGTCAACCTTAGCGCCTTCCTCACCAAGCTCACCTGCGCCATTGCAAATCGTACAAACGATTGAGGTAACGCGCTCGCCCGATTCAACAACGCCCTCTCCGCCACAGCTATCACAGGTGCGTGTGGGCGCGCCCTTTACAGCTATGCTACACACTACAAGAGCGATAAGTAGCACGGCAAGAACGGCTGACATTACAACATTTTTCTTGCTTTTGAAAAAGTTTTTAATCATCTTTCTCTCCTTATTTGTTTTCTTCCTCTATTAAAACTGCAATTCCAAGCTCCTTTAGGTCGTCTGGATTTGCAAATGAAGGACATTTTGACATAATCTCCGAAGCGTTTTGAGCCTTCGGGAACGCGATAACCTCGCGAATATCCTCAAGACCGAGAAGCAAGGTAACAAGTCTATCAAGTCCAAATGCGAGACCGCCATGAGGTGGTACGCCGTACTTGAAGGCTTCAAGAAGGAAGCCGAACTTCTCCTGTGCATCCTCAGCGGAAATGCCAAGCACGCTAAACATATGCTCCTGCATCTCTGTTGTGTTAATTCTTATCGAGCCACCGCCAAGCTCTGTACCATTAAGAACGATATCATAAGCTCTTGCGCGTACCTTACCAGGGTCGGTGTCTATCATAGCATAGTCCTCGGTCATTGGTGCGGTAAATGGGTGATGCATTGCGTAGTATCTGCCATCCTCCTCGCTATACTCAAAGAGTGGGAACTCGGTAACCCAAAGGAACTTAAAGTCCATAGGGTCAAGAATTCCAAGGCGCTTAGCACACTCACAGCGGAGCGCGCCAAGGGTGTCAAGCACTACCTTATTCTTATCTGCTACTACGAGCACAAGGTCGCCATCCTCGACAGCGAGCTTCTCGATAATTGCGTTATTTTCAGCCTCAGTTAAGAACTTAGCATAGGATGAGGAAATCTCGCCATTTGCCTTTTTAAGCCAAGCAAGACCCTTTGCGTGATAATGCTTTGCCTTCTCGGTAAGGGAGTCAATTTCCTTTCTTGAGAATTTAGCTCCGCCCTTAACATTGATAGCGCGTACAGAGCCACCGCCTGCAACTGCACCTGAGAACACCTTGAACTCGCTATCCTTTACGATGCTTGAGATATCGGTGAGCTCAAAGCCGAAGCGAATATCAGGCTTGTCCGAGCCGAAGCGCTCCATTGCCTCGCGCCAGGTCATACGAATGAAAGGAGTATCAAGCTCCTTACCCATAAATTCCTTAAACACGGTCTTTAGGAAGCCCTCGTTTATTGTCATAATCTCCTCCTCGTCTGTGAAGGAGATTTCCATATCAATTTGAGTAAATTCGGGCTGACGGTCAGCACGAAGGTCCTCGTCTCTAAAGCAACGAGCAATTTGAATGTATCTATCAAAGCCCGAATACATAAGCAGCTGCTTATAGATTTGAGGAGATTGAGGAAGGGCATAGAAATTGCCCTTATGAACTCTACTTGGAACAAGATAGTCTCTTGCACCCTCTGGTGTGGGTCTTATAAGATTTGGTGTTTCAATGTCGATAAAGCCAAGTGAGTTGAAGTAGTTTCTTGTAATATTTGTTATCTTGGAGCGCGCGATAATGTTTCTCTGCATAGAGGGACGACGAAGGTCGAGATATCTATGCTTCATACGAAGCTCTGAGTTAACCTCACCAGAATCGGTGATTTCAAATGGCGGGGTCTGCGCCTTGTTTAGGATTTTGAGCTCATTTACATAAATCTCAATATCGCCAGTTGGGATATTTTTGTTTACGGTTGCCCTTTCTCTTACAACACCCTTAGCCATAAGAACGAACTCTGCCCTTATACCGAATGCCTTATCAAAAACAGATTTGTCTGTTGTTTCGTCGAAGGCAAGCTGAACTATTCCTGTCCTGTCGCGAAGGTCGATAAAGATAAGAGAGCCAAGGTCTCTTTGCTTCTGTGTCCAGCCAAGCACGGTTACGCTTTGTCCTATATTTTCCTTTGTGAGCGTACCACAGTAGTGTGTGCGCTTATCATTCTTTTCAAAAAATTCCATTTTATGCCTCTTTTAGTACATTGTATATATTGTCTATTTCAATTTCGGTCTGCTCGCTCTTTTCCATATTTTTGAGCTGGGCCTTACCGCTTTCGAGCTCGCTATCACCAATAATAAGAGTGTATTTAGCGCCAAGCTTGTCCGCGTACTTCATCTGCGCCTTAAGGCTACGAGCGCATATATCGCACTCTGCATAGATGCCCTCGTGACGAAGCTTAGTTACGATTTCAAGCGCCTTGGTTACTGCGCCCTTGCCAAGCGGAGCGACATAAAGAAGCGGGCGTGAGTCCTCTGTTGCGTCTGCACCGCACTCCTTCATTGCAAGAATAAGACGGGTAATACCCATAGCGAAGCCAATGCCAGGCACGCTTGGACCGCCGAGCTGCTCCATAAGTCCATCGTAGCGACCACCGCCACAAACGGTGCTTTGAGCGCCAATTCCATCACAAATAAACTCAAATACGGTCTTCGTGTAGTAATCAAGACCACGAACTATTCTCGTGTCTATTGTATATTCAATTCCCATTGCGTCAAGGTGTGCCTTTAGGCTCTCTAAGTGGTCGTGACACTCGTCGCAAAGGTAATCAATTGTTGCAGGTGCGTCCTTAGCGATTGAGGAGCAAATAGGGCTCTTGCAATCAAGCACACGCAACGGATTTGTCTTAAGCCTTTCCTTGCAGGTATCACAAAGCTCGTCTATATGAGAGTTAAAGTGCGCAACGAGCGCCTCTCTATACTTAGGTCTGCAATCCGGACAGCCGATTGAATTGATATGCAATTTTACATTTTTAATGCCGAGCTCTCTTATAAGAGTATCAGCAAGAGAGATAACGGTTGCATCTGCCGAGGGGTCCTTAGTACCGAACATCTCGGTGCCGAACTGGAAGAACTCACGGCTTCTGCCCGCCTGTGGCTTCTCATAGCGGAAGCAATTGATAAGATAGTAATACTTAAGTGGCATAGCATCCGAGGTCTTACCATTCTCAATAATTGCACGCACGACGGAAGCAGTTCCCTCTGGACGAAGAGCGAACACCCTGTTTTCTCTATCGGTAAAGGTGTACATTTCCTTTTGAACTACATCAGTTACCTCGCCAACTCCTCTTTTGAAAAGTGCAAGCTCCTCAAAGGTAGGGGTGCGTATTTCCCCAAAGCCAAAGCGCGCCGAAACATCTCGCGCGGTCTTTTCTATTTTCTGCCAAAGAGGTGTGTCCTGCGGGAAAATATCCATTGTTCCTCTTGGCTTTTGTATTTTGTTTGCCATTTCCATCCTCACATAAATTTGCGCTCTCGCGTATATTATTATTACATTATAGCAATTTTTCGCGCCCGTGTCAATAATTTTAAGAATAATAAAAAGAGATTTCCACATTTCTGTGAAAATCTCCCATTACGATTTACTTCCCATAGTAAATTTAGGTGCGTTGTAACGCATGAGATTCCGTAATTAAACCTCTACTGGCTTGAAGCTACCATCCTGTGCTTCCTTGGCGTCATCATCGAGTGCATCAAAGTATGCCTTAATAACTGCACCCTCGAGCTGGGCTCTAAAGTCTGCATTGATTGGATGAACTATATCCCTAAAGGTGCCGTCAGGATTTTTCCTGCTTGGCATTACGATAAAGAACTTGTCCCTTGCATTGATGACCTTAATGTCATGAACTGCAAGAGCATTTTCAAAGGTCACGGAAACAACTGCCTTCATCGGTCCATCATCAAAGCATTTTCTAATTTTGATGTCTGTGATAGTCATTTTATCCTCCCATCAAAGAATAAATTTGGCATATAAAAATTGACTATATACAGATTATAGCAAAAAAATATGAACTAAATAAGAACTTTTTCAAATATTTTAATTAATACTATGTGATTTTTTTGTGAAGAATAACCAAATTTTGCATTTTAGGGGGTTTTTATGTCGAGCAGGAATACAAATATGTCAAATTACGAGCTGGGACGGGTCTTTAATTCAGCAAAAAAGGTGTTTTTTGTGGGCATTGGTGGGATTTCTATGAGCTCACTTGCTCAATACTGTATTTATCACGGCAAAGAGGTGTTTGGCTACGACGGGGTGCGCGGAGAGGAGTGCAAACGGCTCGAAAAGCACGCACATATACGCTATTGCTCGACAACGGATAGCGTAATCGGCATGGACCTTGTCGTTTTTTCAAACGCAATCAGCGAGGACAGCTTTGAGCTTCACACAGCAAGAGCAAAAGGCATTCCAACCGTGTCTCGCGCTAATTTTTTGGCATATATTATGTCGAATTACAGAGTACGCATCGGGGTTTCTGGCACGCATGGCAAAAGCACACTTACTGCAATGCTTGCGCACATCTTCCGCCACGCGGGCTATGACCCTACTGTTATCTGTGGCGCTAAAATGAAGGAATTTGATGCTCCGTACAGGTTTGGGCGCAGGGAGTATTTCATTTTTGAGGCGTGCGAGTATATGGATTCGTTTTTGAGCTTTATTCCAAGCGATGCTGTAGTCACAAACATTGATTTTGACCACCCTGATTATTTTGAGGATTTAGGACACATTCAGCGATCATTTAGAAAATACATTCTCCCTGCTCAGCGCGTGTTTATAAATGCCGATGATGCGCCAAGCGCGGTGCTTAGCCATCCATTTAAAATAACCTATGCTCTTAATCAATGCGCCGATTACACTGCAAAAATCGACACGGAGTCGGCAAGCGAGCGCTTTTCCGTGCTTTACAGGGGCAAGGAGCTTGCAAAAATCATGCCCTGTGTGCGCGGTAGGCACAACATATATAACGCGCTATGCGCCTTTGCAGTATCGCACACACACGGCATACCCGCGCACACAATTGCCTCTGCGCTCTCGAGCTTCGAGGGCATAGCAAGACGGCAGGAGCTGATAAAGCACATTTTATCTCCCACAGGGGCAGATGTGTCGATATTTCTTGATTACGCGCACCACCCTACTGAAATTCGCGCATCGCTTGAGGGATTTCGCTCTATGGGCTTTAAGCACATTTTGTGTATCTTTCAGGCTCACACCTATTCTCGCACGCGAGCGCTCTATGCAGAGCTTTTAAGCTCGTTTTCTGGGGCTGACGAGGTGATAATTGCGCCTACCTACTCCGCGCGAGAGGCGCGTGACGAGAGCGTTAGCGAGGAGCGCCTTGCGCTTGAGCTTGGAGCGCTATATCTTGATGAGCTTCCCAAAATCGCAGAAAAGGTCCGCCAAAGTGAGGCTGACTGTGTAATTATAATGGGGGCGGGCGATATAGATAAACTTAAAAATTATATTTAAAATATCTTTACTTTATTCTTAATTTGTGATATGATATATTAAAATTATTTCAAATTAGGAGGAGCTATGGAGCAATACACCTCTGTTGCAGGAGTTTACGATGCGCTAAACTCGCACTTTGATTACAATTCTTATGCGGACTATATCACAGAGCAAATCAAGAAAGCCGAGCGCGTGCCGACCTCCTTGGTCCTTGACCTTGCGTGCGGAACTGGTAAAATGACATTTCTTCTCCGCGACAAGGGCTACGATATGACGGGCGTTGACCTTAGCGAGGATATGCTATCGGTTGCGCGTGATGCTTGCTATGACAAGGGCATTGAGGACATTTTATGGCTTTGTCAGCCTATGCAGGGCTTTGAGCTTTACGGAACTGTTGATGCGTGCGTTTGCTGTCTCGACAGTCTTAACTATCTCACTAAGCCAAGCGAGCTTTTAGAGTGCTTCAAGCTCGTTCACAATTACCTTATACCCGATGGTGTGTTTGTTTTCGATATAAATACTCCCTATCGCTTTGAAAAGATTTACGCTGATAATGATTATATTTTAGAGAGCGAGGGTGCACTTGTTGCGTGGCAAAACTCCTACAATAAGAAATCTCGCCTTTGCAAAT
Organism: Clostridia bacterium; assembly: GCA_017456685.1. Classification (GTDB taxonomy): domain Bacteria; phylum Bacillota; class Clostridia; order Oscillospirales; family CAG-272; genus RGIG2000. The sequence goes on from JAFTIV010000092.1 coordinate 11,026, forward strand.
TCTACCTTAGCATTTTTGAGGAGCAGGACGACGGCTCATATCTAAGGAGCGACGAGGTGCAGACAGAGCGCTGTTACACCAAGGAGCAAATCGTCAAGGCTCTTGAGAGCGCAGGGCTTGAGTTAATCTCTATTCACGGCGATATAAACGGCAAAAAAGCCGAGGATGTAGATGAGAAATGGTATTTTACCGCAAGAAATATAAAGAAATGAGGAAATCAAATGAGCAGTTCTAAAATTTTGCGTGCTATGACCCGTGATGGTAGCGCAAGAGCTTATGTTATAAATTCAACGGATATAGTAAACAGAGCCATAAGTATTCATAAGACAGCGCCTACTGCCTCTGCTCTTCTTGGAAGAGCCTTAACTGCAGGAAGCGTTATGGGCTGTATGCTCCCCGAAAATGGCGACACTCTAACCCTTGCGATAAGAGGAAACGGTATTGCAGGAACTACCCTTGTAAGCGCAGACTATTTTGGCAATGTAAGGGGCTATGTAGCTAACCCTATGGCTGATGCACCCGTGCGCGCTGACGGAAAGCTTGATGTTTCAGGCATTGTCGGCGGTGGTCTTTTGAGTGTTATGAAGGATGTCGGTGACGAGGTCCCTTACAACGGAAGCATTGAGCTTGTAAGTGGCGAAATTGCCGAGGATATAGCTCAATATTATGCCATTAGCGAGCAAATTCCTACTCTTTGCGCGCTTGGTGTTTTGATTGATACCGACTTTTCGTGCAAAGCATCTGGTGGCGTGTTTGTTCAGCTTCTCCCATTCCCTGACGAGTCTATTATAGGAAAGCTTGAGGAGAATGCAAAAAATCTTTCAAATATCTCAACAAAATTCGCACAGGGTCTGTCAAACGAGGATATTTTGAAAATCGCGCTTGACGGAATTGAGTATGATTTATTCGACGAAATCGAGGTTGATTATAAGTGCGATTGCTGTCGCGACAGAACTGCAAGAGCTCTTATCAGCCTTGGCAAGAGTGAGCTTGAAAAGCTATTTGCCGAGCTTGAGGCTGAGGGCAAGGAGCAAAGGCTTGAGCTTGAGTGTCAGTTCTGCGATAAGGTTTATACCTTTACAAGGGACGAGGCGCTCGCGCTATTCAACGATTAAGACAAGCAAAAAGCAGAGAATGCGTCATTCTCTGCTTTTTATTTTTTCGATTTTTACAACCGTGAGTTGATTTTTGTCAACCTTGAATTTTATCTCGTAGCCTGCAAACGGGAAGCCAAAGATGCGCTTGGGCTCGTCAATATAAGACGGGCGAGGGTCCTCGGCAAGAATTTCAAGAAGCACCTCTCTTTTCTCCTCGGGAAGCATTTCAAGAAGCGCGCTATCACAGCTTACGCTAAGGGTATTTTCAAGCACCGCCTCGGCAAAGCCTGCGCTTGCTCCATCGGCAAAATCCGCGTGTGGAAGGTAGGGCTTTATATCATAAATAGGTGTGCCATCAACCATATCGACGCCCGAAACCTCAAGGTAGTGTGTACCATTTTCGGTGGTCCTTACCCCCTCAAGCCTTACAAGCGAAAGCCCAAGCCCGTTTGGACGGAAGGGCGAGCGAGTGGCAAAAACCCCCACTCTTGTGTTTCCGCCAAGGCGTGGCGGGCGCACGGTAGCATTATATTTTGCTCCCTCGTTGCACGAAAAGCCCCAAACGAGCCAAAGATGAGAAAAGCCCTCTATGCCTCGAAGCGCGTCGAGTGAGTTATATTTAGGCTCAAATATTATCTCGCCCCTTAGCCTTTTTACAAGACCGCTTTGGCGAGGAATACCGAATTTTGTTGGAAAATCGGTTTTTATTATTGCAATTTTTTCTATTTCCATTTTGCACCGCCCAAATCTCATTCTTAATAAAATAGTAGCATTTATTTTTAAAAAAGTCAAGTTATACTTGAACTTGAAATGAATTTAGTTTAAAATAATAGTATAATGACAAAATCAAAGAGGTTTTTATGAAAAAAATTTTAGTTGTCAGCTCTGCCAATATGGATATGGTGCTTAATGTAAATAGTGTTCCTGTTGCGGGGCAAACCGTTATTGATAATGGTAGCTACTCGTATGTGCCCGGTGGAAAGGGCGCTAACTCTGCCCTTGCCTTTGCGCGTCTTGGCGGAAAATGCACATTTGTAACAAGGGTTGGCATGGACCAAACGGGCGATGAGCTTGTCGATTTATACAGAAAAGAGGGCATTGATACCTGCTATCTTAAGCGCGCAACAGATGCAAAAACGGGTCTTGCTACTATCTTTGTTGAGGGCTCGGGGCAGAACAGAATTATCGTTTTCCCTGGTGCTAATCAAAAAATCACACCTGACCAAATCGACCAAGCAATAGCCGAAGCTAAGCCCGATGCGCTATTTTTACAATTTGAAATAAATCACGATGCTATTCTGTATGCAACGCGCGTGGCAAGAGAAGCAAAAATTCCTATATTTATAGATGCAGGCGCTATCACACCCGATTTTCCTCTTGACAAGCTCCCAGAGCTTGAGCTATTCTCTCCAAACGAGAGCGAGGCGCTCACAATTTGCGGAATTTCCCCAGACAGTGAGGAAAAATGTCTTGAAGCATCAAGAGCAATTTCCAAGCTTATCAAGGCTAAGCATATCGTTTTAAAGCTCGGCTCAAGAGGCGCTTACATATACAATGGCTCCTCTGGCGAGCTAATTCCCACTCTCCCTATAAAGCCCGTTGACACAACTGCGGCAGGAGATGCCTTTACAGCTGCTCTAACGCTTAAATATCTTGAGTGCGGAAGCATACGCGAGGCTTGCGCTTATGCACATGTTGCAGGCACTATAACCGTCACACGCAAGGGCGCGTCAAGCTCAATCCCAACTCGTGACGAGGTTGAGGCATTTATCGTTGAAATGAAAAAGAAAAAATAAAATTATGACCTTTTCCTGCGTATTAAAAAAGGCTTGATGAGTTTTTAAAGGCTTAATATCAAAAGAGCTATCGCGCCAAGCGATAGCTCTTTTTTTGTATTTTAAATTTTTATTCTCCATACTTAAGCATATTATCAATGCATCTCTTTGCGCCCTCGTAGGTGGCGGTATCAAGCTCAATTTGCTCTCCACCCTCGCCAACAAGGCAGTTATAAACATCGACAAGCGTTGTAAGGCGCATATCGTGACATACGCAAATCTTCGAAAGCTTATAGAACTTCTTATCGGGGAATTCGAAGCCGAGGTGCTGAACGATGCTATTGTCCGTGCCGATTATAAACTCCTTGGCATCGCTTTTTGCAACATAGGACATAATAGCGGTTGTGCTTCCCGCAAAATCCGCGTGCCTTGTTACATCGCTTGTGCATTCGGGATGAACAAGCAAAAGCGCATTTGGATGATTTTTTCTTTCTCTTAGAACATCCTCCTCGGTTATGCGAGTATGTATTGGACAGCCACCCTTAATGAACACAAAGCTCTTTTCGGGCACCTGCTCGGCAATCCAGCCACCAAGGTTACAGTCGGGTATAAACAAAATGTCCTTCTCGGGAATTTTCTTAACTATTTTAAGTGCTGAGGCAGAGGTTACGCAAACATCACACAGGGTTTTAAGCGCTGATGTGGTATTTATATAAGCGACAACTGCGTGATTTGGGTATTTCTCCCTTAGCGCCTTAAGCTCCTCAAGCGTGAGCTGCTCAGCCATAGGACAGCCTGCCTCGGGGTGAGATAAAAGAACTCTCTTCTCTGGCGAGAGAATTTTTGCGGTTTCTGCCATAAAGCGAACACCGCACATAAGTATATTCTTCTGCGGAGCGCTCTGTGCCTTTTGGCTAAGACCAAACGAATCGCCGACAAAATCCGCGATTTCAATTATATCGTGTGTTTGATATGCGTGGGCAAGAATACAAAAGTCCTTTTCCTTTTTAAGACGCAAAATCTCACTTTGTAGCTGATTTGTTGTTAGCATTGGCATACACCTTTCGTAAAAATTTACCTAATTTTACTATATAAATCGATTTATGTCAAGGCTTATCGAAAAAATATTTCAAAAATATTTTGACATATGTCTTGTCAAGTCCGTTTTTTTGTGCTACAATTAGGCTGATTAAAAATGCTATCAAAAATTTGATGCTAAATTAAGGAACTTTGCATCAATTATTACAAGGCGGAAAAGAAATGAAAACGGATATTTTAATTGTTGGCTCTGGGTGCTCAGGACTATATTGTGCTCTCAATTTGCCGAGCGACAAGAAAATCACGATTATAACAAAGTCAAGCGCGGACAAAAGCGACTCGTTCCTTGCTCAGGGCGGAATTTGCACGCTTAGGGACAAGAATGATTTCAAATCGTTTCTTGACGACACTCTAAGGGCTGGGCACTACAAAAACGACACAGGAAGCGTGTCAATTATGATAAGCTCCTCTCCTGAGGTTATAAACGATTTAATCTCTTATGGTGTGCGCTTTCAGCGAGACGAAAATGGCGAGCTTCTTTACACCAAGGAGGGCGCACATTCAAGAGGCAGAATTCTTTACCACAAGGACATAACGGGTAAGGAAATCACAAGCAAGCTTCTTGACAGGGCTCTTGAGCGCGACAATATAGAGCTACTTGAAAATACTACTCTGCTTGATATTGTAGCAGAGGACAACGAATGCTATGGTGCGATAATCGCGCACCCAGATGGCAAAATCGAGGCCGTTTCGTGCGAGTATGTAGTGCTTGCCACGGGTGGAATTGGCGGTCTTTACAAGCACTCAACTAATTTCCCGCATCTAACAGGCGATGCCCTTGCAATAGCTCTAAGGCACGGCATTAGGCTAAAGGATTTAGACTATGTGCAAATACACCCAACAACGCTTTACTCAAGCGAAAGGGGCGAAAGAAGCTTTCTTATTTCCGAGTCCGTGCGTGGTGAGGGCGCATTGCTCTACGGCAAGGACAAAAAAAGATTTGCAAACGAGCTTTTGCCTCGCGACCTTTTAACAAAGGAAATCTTGGCACAAATGGAGCGCGACGGCACAGAGCATGTTTGGGAGGACCTAAGTGTAATTCCAAGTGATGAGCTGACCTCGCACTTCCCTAACATTATTCAGCATTGCAAGGAAAGCGGATACGACGCAACTCGCGAGTGTATTCCCGTTGTTCCTGCTCAGCATTACTTTATGGGTGGAATTGAGGTTAACCATCAAAGCAAGACCTCTATGAAGCGTCTTTACGCGATTGGCGAGACCGCGTGCAATGGTGTTCACGGCAAAAATCGCTTAGCAAGCAACTCGCTTCTTGAAAGCCTTGTGTTTGCAAAGCGCGCTTCTGTCGATATGGCAAGCGATACGAGCGAAAAGTCCTGCCCTGTGTCAGTATTTGACAAAATCGACTACGATTTTTACAAGGACAGAGATAAGCTCAGCGAGCTTTATCGCGATATGGTTACACGCGAAATTGCTCTTGCAGAAAAAAGAAGAAAAATGAATGGAGATATAAAAATGTTTGATGAAGCAACTCTTAAATTGCAGGTTGACCCACTTATATTAAGTGCCCTTCGCGAGGACATTACAAGCGAGGATGTATCTACAAATAGCGTTATGCCTACTGCCACGATGGGCGAGGTTGAGCTGATTTGCAAGGAGGACGGAGTTCTTTGTGGTATGCAGGTGTTCACAAGAGTATTTACTCTTCTTGACGACAAGACAACCTTTGAAATTTACGCAAGCGACGGAGAGCAAATTCGCAAGGGTCAGCTAATTGCCAAGGTGCGTGGCGATATTCGCGTGCTTTTATCGGGCGAGCGCACAGCCCTCAACTATATGCAAAGAATGAGCGGAATTGCTACATATACAAGGCAGGTAGCTCAACTACTTGAGGGCACAAAAACAAAGCTTCTCGACACAAGAAAGACAACCCCTAACAACAGAATTTTCGAAAAATATGCAGTTCGCGTTGGTGGCGGAGCTAATCACCGCTACAACCTAAGCGATGGCGTGCTTTTAAAGGACAATCATATAGGTGCGGCAGGCAGTGTTCGTCAAGCGGTGCTTATGGCTAAGGAATACGCGCCCTTCGTTCGCAAAATTGAGGTCGAGGTTGAGAGCTACGATATGGTTGTAGAGGCTATTGAGGCTGGCGCTAACATTATAATGCTTGACAATATGAGCCACGAGGAAATGAAAAAATCAATCGAATTCATAAACGGCAGAGCCGAGGTTGAGGTTTCGGGAAATGTGACAAGGGAAAACATTGCAAGGCTGACAGACCTTGGTGTTGACTTTATTTCAAGTGGTGCTCTCACACACTCCTCGCCTATTCTCGACCTTTCGCTAAAAAATTTACACGCGATATGAGGTGATTTTATGAACGCAGAGGAAAGAAGAAAGGAAATTCTCGCTCGCCTAAATGATGCCAACAAGCAAATTTCGGCAAGCACCCTTGCAAGGGAGCTTGGCGTTAGCCGTCAAATTATCGTTGGTGATGTGGCTCTTTTGCGAGCTCAGGGACACGATATTTTAGCTCTTGCACGCGGGTATGTGCTTCAAAAAAGCGCACTTGCAGAAAGAGTTTTCAAGGTGAAGCACAGCGACGAGGACACAGAAAAGGAGCTTTGCCTCATTGTTGATGCAGGTGGCTGTGTTGTTGATGTATTTATCTATCACAGAAGCTACGGCGAGGTAAACGCAAAAATGAATATCAAATCAAGGGTAGATGTACAAGCCTTCCTTGACGATATTGCAAGTGGAAAATCAAGCCTTTTAAAGAATGTGACCTCGGGCTATCACTATCACACAGTTAGTGCCGAGAGCGAGGAAATTCTCGACCTTATCAAAAATAGGCTTGAGGAAAATGGCTTCCTTGCTCCACTTCAGGACCACGAGCCTCTCAAGCTTAAAAAGAAATAGCATACCAAACGGCATAGTGCAAGGGCGCTATGCCGTGTTTTTCACTCTTAAAAGCGCGCGCTTTAGCCCCGCGCGCTTAATCTTTAAAATAAAATTTATATAAATATTGCAAAAGCGATTTTTTTGTGCTACAATAATAGTAACTGCATATTTTTGTGCATTTTTCTATATTTTGGTTAAATCAGGTAATAACACGATGATTCTTGAAAGCATTAAAAATCCGCGCGACCTAAAGGCTCTTAGCTCGGCTGAGCTTTGCACCTTGGCTGATGAAATGCGTGCGACTCTTTTGAAAAAAATAAGCGCTCACGGTGGGCATCTCGGCTCTAACTTAGGTATTGTCGAGGCAACCATCGCGCTTCATTATGCCTTTGAGTCACCAAGAGATAAAATCGTTTTTGATGTTTCGCACCAGAGCTATTCTCACAAGATGCTCACAGGTAGGGCTGATGCCTTTCTTTGTGCAGATAAATATGATGATATTTCAGGCTACAGCGCTCCCGACGAGAGTGAGCACGACTTCTTTACAATGGGTCACACCTCAACCTCTGTCAGCCTTTGTCTTGGGCTTGCCAAGGCGCGCGAGCTAACTGGTGAGGGCGGACATGTAATTGCGGTTATCGGTGACGGCTCTCTTAGCGGTGGCGAGGCTCTTGAGGCTCTCAACTACGCGGGAGAATTCGAGGGTCGCTTGATTATAGTTGTGAACGATAACGATATGTCTATTGCCGAAAATCACGGCGGTATGTATCGTAATTTGAAGCTTTTGCGCGACTCCAAGGGAGAGGCGCAGAATAACATATTTAAGAATTTTGGTCTTGAATATATGTATGTCGATGAGGGCAACTGTATAGACGCTCTTATAGAGGCATTTGAGAGTGCAAAGGCTTACACTCGTCCTGTTGTAGTTCATATAAGAACTCAAAAGGGCAAGGGCTATTCCTTTGCGGAAAGCGAACGCGAGAGCTGGCATGCAACTCCACCCTTTGATATTGCAACAGGTGAGCGTCTTTTTGATAAAAATAGCGACACAAGCTATGCAAATTTGACCGCTATCGCTCTGCTTGATAAAATGAAGACAGACCCAGCCGTTGTATCTCTTACCGCGGCGACACCAACAGTTGCAGGCTTTACCGAGGACAGGAGAAAAATCGCGGGGGCACAGTTTATTGATGTTGGAATTGCCGAGGAAAATGCGCTTGCTATGGCATCGGGAATTGCAAGGGCTGGCGGAAAGCCTGTTTGGGCAGTAAACAGCACCTTCCTACAGCGCACCTACGACCAAATGTCGCACGATGTGTGTCTAAACTCTACTCCTGTGACAACAGTTGTATTCGCATCATCTATCTTCTGCGGAAGCGATGTTACACATATAGGACTTTACGACATTCCTATGCTTTCAAGCATACCAAGGCTCAAGTATCTTGCTCCAACCTGCAAGGAGGAATATCTTGCTATGCTCGACTGGTCGATTGAGCAAAATGAGTGTCCTGTGGCTATAAAAATCCCTGGTAAGGACTATGTTGAGAGTGGAAGGGTCGCAAGAAGAGACTATTCAAAATGCGAGTATGACATTACAATAAAGGGCGACACTGTGGCTATTTTAGCCCTCGGCTCGTTCTATCATATAGGTCAAGAGCTTCGCAAGGAGCTTGCATCTAAGGGCATAAATGCAACACTTATAAATCCGCTGTTCATTAGCGAGCTTGACGAGGACACACTCGAGGCGCTAAAGCGCGAGCACAGGCTTGTAATCACTCTCGAGGACGGAATTTTAGAGGGTGGCTTTGGTCAAAGGGTTGCGGGCTTTTACGGAAATAGCGACATAAGAGTGCTTTGCTATGGTCTTAAGAAGGAATTCCCAATTCATTACACAATTGACAATATTCTTAAGGAAAACCGCATAACTCCACCTCAAATCATCGAGGATGTGTTGGAAATTTTGAGATAACATTATAAAATAGGCTGTCGCTTGTGGGTGATGTTCTTAGCGGAGAATTTTGAAAATACAGCTAAGTGCGAGCATCGCATTTGACTGGTCAAATGCACTTGGGCTAAGCCCAAACCCTTATTATGAGCGAAGCAAATAACAAGGTTCTGCGTAGCAGGTTCTTATAACGACAGAAAGAGATAACAAATCGGTTATTCGCCGAAATGTTATCTCTTTTTCTGTTAGTACTAAAAGTGATA
>JAFTIV010000093.1 GCA_017456685.1 Clostridia bacterium
CAAATCAAAGTTAGTTGATGAAATCTCTCCGTTAATCTTATTGTACGCGGTCATTACTGTCAAGGCTCCGCTTGTCATAATAGCAATCTTGAACGCCTTCAAATAAATCTCTCTAAGCGCTCTTTCGCTTACAATACTATTTGAAACACCTCTTTCGTATTCAATGTTATTGCAAGCAAAATGCTTTATTGCAACATATCTTCCAGTTGGGAATAGATCATTATCATATTGAACGCCAAGAGTTACATAAGCACCTGTATTTCCTGCTACAATTGGATCCTCTGACATATATTCAAAATTTCTACCATTTAATGGATTTCTTTGAATATTTACACCAGGTGCAAGCCATCCCTCAATATTAGAAATTTCAAGATCATCTCTAACGCAAGAACCAAATTCATAAGCTACAGAAAAATCCCAAGTATTAGCAAAGCAGGTTCCGGATGGATAAGCAACCATTTCATGACACACATCTGTATCACTTTCCTCGGGTGTACCAAAAATAGACAGTCTAATGCCACCAGGGCCATCTGCGCACGCGTTTGTTGGAATCTTATACTTCTCGCTTGACCAAAGCTCTCCTGCAGCTCCACGAACCTTTATAGCCATACTACCAACATTTGCGTTCGCAACAGAGCCCTCATAAATTACGCCATTCAAAACATCAGCAAGCTCCTCATTTGAGAATTGCGCTACAACATCCTCAACAGTTGCTTCATCATTCCAGGCATCCTCAAGGGTTAAAATTTTATCTGTATTCTTTGGCTCAAGGAGTTCATCTGGAGTGTCCTCGTATTTGTCGAACATTGATGCCTCTACATCATCCTGACAAAGCTCAAACACCTCAGCAGAAGCTATTTCCTCGCTTTCGGTAGGATAAGAAATGGGGGTAATTCCCTTCTTGCTTATAAGCTTTAACTCACTGTCATCCTGAACAACAAGTCTGTTGTGAGCTTGTGCACAAAGAATATCCTCTACTGCCTTTATTATAAATGCAACGGTAGTGCTTCTTGAGGAGTTACCGCATCTTACTATGTAATCACCCTTTTCAAGAACATATGAAGCGGTTTTTTCGTCATAGGAAGCCATATCGGTAATATCAAAGGAAATGACAATTTCCTCGGTTTCTCCGGGCTGAAGCAAGGCAGTCTTTGAATAAGCGCAAAGGTCCTGATATGCCTTCTCCATTTTTCCATCTGGAGACGAAAGATAGCATTGTACAACCTCTTTTCCTGCAACCTTTCCGGTATTTGTTACATTTACAGAGAATGTTACAAGAGGTCCCTCAACATAGATATCAAAAATCTTAAACTCAAAGGTTGTATATGACAAGCCGTATCCAAAATGATACATAGGCTCTACATTAAATGTATCAAAATAACGATATCCTACATAAATTCCTTCATTATAAGGAACTGTCATTGTTGTAATGCCCTCACAGGTAGGATAATCCTCATATTTTTTTGCCCAAGTAGTTGTGAGCTTTCCGCTTGGACAAACAACACCAGAAACAATATCTGCTACTGCGTTACCAAATTGCTCTCCACCCATAGATGCATACAAAATAGAGCTTATATTACAGTCCTCAATTGACCTCAAATCAAGAGGTCCACAGGTGTTAAGAATAAGAACAACTCTTTCGAAGCTATCGCTTACGCGTTTTATAAGATTAGCCTCATCTGCATGAAGCTTATAAAATCCCTCTTCATTTTTCAGGTCATCAGCCTCTCCGCTACATCTGCCAATGCTTACAATAGCCACCTTAGCATTTTTAGCAGATTCCTTGATAGTCTCTGTAGGCATATCAATTTCATTAAATCTAAATGTCCACTCTGCCCAGTTTCTGTTTACTCTTTTATATTCGTCAGTGTGAGCCTCAACCCAAGCCTTATTTACAGCATCAGCGGTAGCCTCAATAGAATATCCCGCATCACGAAGAGCCTCATCTATTTGAATAATTCTTTGAGCAAGCATATCGCCCGATCCCCAACCAAGCTTAAAGCATTGATACGAAGCAATTCCAAAAAGCGCAACCGTGTCGTCCTTGTCAATTGGAAGAGCCCCATTATTTTTCAAAAGAACCATTCCGTCAGCAGCGGCACGACGTGCGAAATCAACCTTTTCTTGTCTTAGCATTTTTGTTCTCCTTAAAGAAAATATTATACTAAATATAGAATAACATAATTTAACTAATTAGTCAATAATAAAAACGGGGAAATTCCCCGTTTTATTGATTATTTTTTAGGGTAACTGTCCTTAAGACCTACAATTCTATTATATGTGTTTTCATATTTAGAATCCTTGCAGAAATATCCGTTTCTAACAAATTGGAATTTTTCTCCAACGCTTGCACTCGAGAGGGATTTTTCCACCAATGCCTTCTCTATTTTCATAAGAGAATTTGGATTGAGATAATCATTGTAAGTCTTGTCCTCAGGAATATCTCCAACATTTTCAATGGTAAAGAGCTTATCGTAAAGCATAAGAGTTACCTCGTCGGCATTATCAGCACTCAACCAATGGATAGTTCCCTTGATTTTACGACCGTCAGCGGGCATATTGTTACCGGATTCAAGGTCAGCAGTACAATGGATTTCGATTACCTTGCCATTTTCGTCCTTTATTATTTCATTGCACTTAACGATATACGCGCCCATAAGACGAACCTCTCCGTCAGGCTTCATTCTAAAGAACTTTGGCGGTGGAACCTCCTCAAAGTCGCTTCTGTCGATAAATACCTCGCGAGTAAACATAAGGTCTCTTGTACCAGCCTCGGGATCGTTAGGATTATTTGACACAGGGAAATATTCAACCTTTCCCTCTGGGTAGTTAGTAACAACCACCTTAATAGGGTCGCTTACGCAAATCCTACGAGAAGCGCTCATATTGAGCTCCTCTCTTATGCAGTGCTCCAAAAGTTCAATATCAACTATACTATAAGCCTTTGCAACGCCTGCTCTTCTTATAAAATCAAAGATAGCCTCTGGAGTATATCCGCGTCTTCTAAGACCGCAAAGCGTAGGCATTCTTGGGTCGTCCCAACCATCAACCATATTGTTTTCAACAAGATAGCGAAGATATCTCTTGCTCATTACAGTATAGGTTACATTAAGTCTTGCGAACTCTCTCTGCTTTGGCTTTTTATCAAATCCAATGTTATCTACAACCCACTCATAAAGTGGTCTATGATTTTCGAATTCAAGGGAGCAAAGCGAGTGTGTAATTCCCTCAAGCGCGTCTTGAATAGGATGTGCATAGTCGTACAATGGATAAATGCACCATTTATCTCCTTGGCGATGATGGTGCGCCCTTAAAATTCTATAGATTGCTGGATCACGCATATTTATATTAGGCGATGCCATATCAATCTTTGCACGAAGGGTCTTTGAGCCATCAGGAAATTCGCCATTCTTCATTCTTTCGAACAAATCAAGGTTTTCCTCTATGCTTCTATTTCTGTAAGGACTGTTTTTTCCCGGCTCAGTAAGCGTTCCTCTGTACTCCTTCATCTCGTCAGCACTAAGGTCGCAAACATATGCCTTTCCATCCTTTATAAGCTTTACAGCAAATTCATAGCACTTATCAAAATAGTCCGAGCCATAGTAAACTCCGCCACTTGGAATAGCACCAAGCCACTTAAGATCCTCATAGATGCTATCAACATATTCTGTATCCTCTTTTGAGGGGTTTGTATCATCGTATCTAAGGTTGAAAAGTCCGCCATATTTTTTAGCTGTTTGATAGTTAATCCAAATAGCCTTGGCGCTTCCTATATGCAAATATCCGTTAGGCTCTGGCGGAAAACGAGTATGAATTCTGTCAGCAAAACCATTTGCAATATCCTCATCAATGATATCGTGTATAAAATTAGAGCTCATTTCTTCCATATAAATACCTCTTAAAGCGAATCAATCATTTGATTTATTCTTGATGCTACTCTATCGTAGCCTAAAATTTGCATTACGCTATACATATCAGGAGAATTTTCCTTACCTGTAATAGCAATTCTTATAAACATACTAATATCGGATACATTTCCTCTAAATGCCTCTGGATTTTCCCTATATGCCTTCATATCGGAGGCAAATCCAAGCATATCAGCAATGTCCTTGATTTTTTCAAACCAAGCATTTGAATCATCAGCAATATCAAAGGTTTTCAAAAACTCCACAAGAGTTGTTTTTATGTCCTTCTTGTCAAATCTTTCAGGATAACTATCCTTAATTTCAAAAAGCTTGTCAAAGAAGAAATCTGCGTATCCTCTTACATCCTTCCAAACAGCAAGGTCCTTTCTTGGCTTCTTTCCACCTCTACCAATGGCAAAAATAGACTTTGTATAGTCTGGATTAGCAGTTAATTGCTCGTAAAGCTCCTTGTCAAATTCCTTAGCCCACTCGCTTGAAAGCTCATATACCTTATCTGCGGTCATTCTGGAAATAACATTTTTTGAAACATCGTTTAGCTTTGCAAAATCAAAAAGACAGCCAGATGTTGACATTTTCTTAATATTGAACGGAAAGCTTGTATATGGCTTGTCTGCATTTTGCATATGCCATTCCTCGTAGTTTGAATTGAGCAATGTCATAACATACTCACACACAGCCTCTGGACAATATCCCATTGATGTGTAATCGTCCATATTAGCGCCCATATCACGCTTAGAAAGCTTTTTCTTATTTCCATTCTCATCAATACGCATTATTTGCGCAATGTGCATATATTTTGGAAGCTTAAATCCAAGATTTGAGAAAAGCTGTATATGCTTTGCAAGGCTTGGAAGCCATTCCTCACCACGAATAACATGAGTTGTTCCCATTAAATGATCATCAACCGCGTGCGCAAAGTGATATGTTGGAATTCCATCTGATTTAAGAAGCACAAAATCCTCATCGTTTTCTGGAATTTCAAGTGTTCCCTTTACAAGGTCTGTAAACTTTATTTTTTTCTCGGGATCGCCATTTGCAAGTATTCTAAGCACGATTGGATGTCCAGCCTTTAAATGTTCCTCGACATCTTCTATAGTAAACTCTCGTCTTGCAAGCATTTCGGCACGCTTTGCCTCTGCCTCAGCGAGCCAGTCCGTATTTTTAATCTCTTCCTTTTTGTTTACAGACTGAAGCTCATCAAGCTCCTCCTCAGTTGTAAAGCAAGGGTAAGCCTTGCCCTCGCGAACAAGCTGTTTAGCATAAACCTGATATATATGACCGCGCAAGCTTTGCTTATATGGACCATATGCACCACAGTCGCATATTTTGCCGTTTTCATCAAGAATAGCACCCTCGTCAAAGCTTATACCATATTTAGCAAGAGTCTTAATAAGCCCTTCTGCAGCACCCTCAACCTCACGCTTGGCATCAGTATCCTCTATTCTAAGATAAAATACTCCGCCCGATTGATGCGCTAATCTTTCTCCAACAGTTGATGGGAAAAGACCGCCAAAGTGAACAAATCCAGTTGGGCTTGGAGCAAATCTTGTCACCTTCGCTCCCTCCGGAAGCTGACGCGGTGGATATTTAGCCTCTATGTCCTCGGGAAGTTCTTTTATTTGAGGAAAAAGTAGTTCCGCAAGATAATTGTAATCCATATCATACCTCTAAAAGTAATAATTTAATAAATTATAGCACGGAATTTTTAAATTGTCTATATATATTTTTAATTTTATATATTTTTTTATAAAAACAGAATAAACGAGCGCATTCTGCGCTCGTTTATTTAAAGCTTCTTATATATTTCAAGCCCATACTCTTTATATGTTTTGTTATACTGTCCTAAGAATAGTTCAGGTTGCTTTACAAAATCCTCCCCGTTTGCCAAGGATACAATTTCGTATGCCCTTGAAATACATTTTTCACAGCTTTCTTTATCATTTAATTTTAAATAACAGCCTGCAATTTGCAAATAACAACACATATGATTGGTTTGCACACCGTTAAATAAATATGCCTCGGGACATATTTTGTCACTTAACATAGACCTTTCAATTACATCCTTGCCTTCAGTAAATGATTTTAGCGCATTTTTGTAATCGCCTGTTTCAAAATACCCTTCGCCTTCCATTATGCAAGCCAAAAAAAGCTCTTGATATTCGATAATTTTCCAATCCTTCGCTTCTTTTAGTCTATCCTCGCCCTTCAAAGAGTAAGAGGACACACGCATTTTATCATTTAGCATATATGGGTACATATATGGCAATGTGTCAACGATTTGTTTTGCATCATTATATCGGCTTTGCATTAAATACAGCGAAGCTAAGTCTGCTTTTGCACTGCAAACGCAGAAAATATCAGTTGCTTCTGCAATTATTTTGTGTGCCACAGAAATTGCTTTATCAGTGTATTCTGTTCTTCCATATGTGCGTATATGGCACTCATACAGAGAAAGAAGCTCTCGCAAAATTAAATCATTGTTGGGATAATCATTCAATGCGTCTAAAAAGATTGCTTCACATTTTTCAATATTGTTCCAAAAATACTTTTTTGAACTTGCAATAACGTCATTTACTTTTTGAGCTGTTTTGCTTTTGTCATATCCCATCAAGGTATCGATACTTACATCAAAAATATTTGCCAAGATTGGTATGGCAGTAATATCAGGATAGGCATTTTCTGTTTCCCATCTTGATATTGTTTGTGGTGTTACATTTAGTTTTTCTGCAAGCTGCTCCTGTGTCATTTTATCGCGCTTACGTAATTCTTTGATTTTGACTCCAATACAAATAGTCATAAAATTTCCTCCTTATACATACGACAGGAGTGAAGCGAACCGGTTCATTCACTTTTGTCAACTTAATTATATCATACCATAAAACTCGTAACAATGGCATATTTGTTGAAAAAAATAAATTTTCAGTTGAGTTTGAAAAGCGAGTGCTAAGCACTCGCTTTTATTATATTTGCCATTCTCCTGCATATTTTTCAAGCTCTTTGGTTATTTCTATAAATCTTTCATTTGTTCTTAAAAAATCAAATTGTGGTTCTTTGTAGAATTGAAGAAGACGGTATGCGGAATTGAATTTGCTATCAAGATGAATAGCTGGTATTTCTGTTCTACCCTTGAAAAGAAGTGAGGAAAACTTAAATTCCTTACACGCCATATATTCTATAAATTTAATTGCATGGGTTGCGCTAAGCTCAATATACGAAAGAGCTTGCTTCTCATCATTTTGTCTTGCACTGTGACTTGCTAAAACCTTGTATGAATCGCAAAGAGTTTCATTATAAAAGCCATAGTCCTCGGCTTCAAAAATCAATTTTATAAAATCGATTTGTTTTTTCACGAGCTCTGCTCTTTCATC
>JAFTIV010000094.1 GCA_017456685.1 Clostridia bacterium
ACCCGATGGGTGCCTTTTCTTTATGGTGCGGAGGATGCGAGAACCCTCCTTTTGCCGCAGGCAAATGAAGGGAAGAATGCCGTTCGCTTGCGATGGCGGCGTTCAGCCGACAAGGCATTCTGTTTATTTCGGGCACTTGTGCCCGAAATGGACGAGCACCCCCCGTCTCCACCAACAAAAAGAGAACATTTGTCGGTAGACAAATGTTCTCTTTTTGTTGGTGCGGGTGACAGGACTTGAACCTGCACGGATTCCCACTAGATCCTAAGTCTAGCGCGTCTGCCAATTCCGCCACACCCGCGTAACAGAATATATCATACAACATTTGAAAGGATTTGTCAAGTCTAAAAGGGCAAAATTTCGCAAATGATTTTCATTAAAGCGCAAGTTTGCTATTATTAAGGAATGTATAAAAAACGGCAAGAGCTCTTGCCGTTTTCACTTGTGAGGTTAAATCGCGGTGATTATAATGCCACATATTATCAAAATCGCACACAGGGTACGGTAAAGAATGTGCTTTTCCTTATAGATGAGCTTGCCGAGGATTATTGTAACAATTACCGAGCATTGTTTGATTACAGTCATTACTATAACTCTGCTATTTGGGTCGCTATTGGCAATAAAGAGCGCCCTGTCTGCCAAGATAAACAAGAGACTAAGCATCCACATAATTGGAGAAAGGAGATTTCTTTTAATGTGTATTCTCTCTTTTTTAACTGCTGAAAGGGTAAAAAAGTAGATGCCATAAAGCACCACGAGATAAAGCATATACCAAAATTGCATTTGGGAGGTGGAGATAATTTCCGTGCCCAAGAACCATTTTGGCGCATCCTGTGTCGTTAAAATCCATTTATCTGCCGTTCCAGAAACTGCGTTTAATATACACGAGCCGAGCACGAGCAAAAGAACTCTTTTCTTAGGAGCTTCCTCAAGCTCCTTTCCCTTGCCCGAGCGCAAATTAACAAGTGTTATTCCCGTAAGAACGAGAATTATTCCCGCTCCATCAAGCCATCCAAGCATTTCACCAAGGAATATAATTCCAAAAAGGATAGAAAATAGCATTCTACCCATATCGGCAACGCAATATATGCTAAGTGGTAATCTTTTTATCGAATTAAGCGCACATATCCAAGCCAAAAAGATTGAAAAGGACTTGAAAAAGATAACGAGGTGTGCGCGCCAAGAAAGTGCAAAAACATCGTGTGAAAGCGGTATAACCAAAATAAAGGCAAAGAGAGTGTAGAAGAATAGCACCTCAGCCACACTTCTATTCTCCATTGCCTTTTTCTTAAGAACCTCTCGAAAGCTTTTGATTATTCCGTACGATGCAATCAAAGCTATCCACATATTAAAGCAGGCTCACTCCCTTGCTCTTAAAGAGCTGTATTGTTTTATCATCCCAATATGATGAATGAACCTCACCGATATGAGCCTTACGGAGGAAATACATACACATTCTCGACTGTCCTATTCCACCGCCAATTGTATAAGGAAGCTTTTTTTCAAGAAGAGCCTTATGAAATGCGAGAGAGCGTCTTTCCTCACAGCCTCTTATTTTAAGCTGTCTTTCGAGCGCCTCCTCATCTACTCTAATTCCCATTGATGAAAGCTCAAGGGCAATATCAAGCACGGGGTAGTACACAAGAATGTCTCCGTTTAGTGTCCAGTCGTCATAATCAGGTGCGCGTCCGTCGTGAACCTTACCAGACTTAAGAGCGCCACCGATTTGCATTATAAATACGGCACCGCATTCCTTTGCGATTGCCTTTTCTCTTCCCTTTCCATCAAGCTCAGGATATTTATCCTCAAGCTCTTGAGTTGTAACAAATGTTATTTTTTCAGGAAGCATTTTTTCAATGCAAGGATATTCCTTGCAAATATAATCCTCAGTCGCCTTAAGAGCCGAGAAAATAGCCTCGACGATTGATTTGAGCGTTTGCTCGTTTCTTTGCTCCTTGGTTATGATTTTCTCCCAGTCCCATTGATCAACATACATCGAGTGGATGTTATCTGTTTCCTCATCACGACGAATAGCAATCATATCGGTATAAAGTCCTTCGCCTACTTCGAAGCCATATTCCTTAAGTGCCATTCTCTTCCATTTTGCCAAGGAATGAACAATTTCGAGCCTTGCACCCGAGAATATATCAAAGCTTACAGGACGCTCAACACCATTCAAGTCGTCATTAAGTCCGCTTTGAGAATCTACGAAAAGTGGCGCTGAAACTCTTGTCAAATTAAGCGCGCTTGCCAATTCTCTTTCGAAAAAATCTTTTAGTTTTTTTATCGCTATTTCTGTATCCTTGATACCAAGCGATGGTTTGTAATCAGCAGGAATGTACGATGACATTTTGCGTCCTCCTTTTTTAAAATTTTAATACAGGACAAGTATAGCATATTAAATTTCATTTTTCAAGTACGCACGCATAAATTATTAAAATATTTTATATCTATTGACAATATAATTTTCATATGTTAAAATATATATGTGCAAAATAACTAAAAAGGAGCCCAATATGAAAAAATTTCTACACATTTTTATATTTGCTTTAATACTAACTATATTATTCTGCGTTTCCGCATCCGCTTTGGAATGGACTGATGCTAACGGAATAAAATGGAGCTTTTCTGTTTCTACCGACACAAGCGGTACTGTTCCTGTCAAGGTTGCAACCATTACGGGCGCAACTCCAAAGACGGGAGATAAGCGCACCCCCGAGCTTAACATTCCAAGCGAGGTTTATGATGCCGAGGGTAACAAGTATGTAGTTACAAAAATCGGTGCAAATGCTTTTCGCTGTGTTGTTGATTCTGGAGACCCAAACAACATTTCCAAAAACACTGTTTCTGGCGATAAATTTCTTGCAAAAAAGCACTTTGGAAAGCTAACAATTCCAAATACCGTTGTTGAAATTGGCGCAAACGCATTTGAATATTCTGCAATTTACGGAACGGTTGTTATTCCTGACAGCGTTAAGATTATTGGAAATAAAGCATTTAGAGGTTGTGTAGGTCTCGATACTGTCGTATTTCCAAGCTCTCTTACTGCTAATGCTGTTCCTGATTATTGCTTTGAGGGCTGTAAGGCACTTGTTGAATTCAAATCAACCGCAAAGCTTGAAAAATATGGCACTAATGCATTCTATGCATGCGAGGCTTTGCTTTACTTCAATCGTATAATTGAGACCAAGCCAGTTCTTGATGACGACGGAAAGCAAAAGCTTGACGATGCGGGAAATCCTGTATTCGAGGAAATTGTTGAGTCACTATTTAAATATGCAAAATCAATCGGCTCAAGCGCCTTCCAAAACACAAGTATTTCTGGAGAGCTTGACCTTTCAGCTCTTGAGTCCTTGGGTGGAAATGCTTTCTACAACTGCAACTTCCTAACAAAGGTTACTCTTGGAAGCTGTGCTTTTGTAAGAAGCGCATTCTCCTATGATGAGAGCAAGGTTTCTACACTTAGAGATATTGTTATTTCTCCAATCAACCAAGGCTACTGCTCTGTTAACGGTGTTGTTTTCGACAAAAAAATGACCGCTATTTACTACTATTGCCCTGCTAAGGTTGACCAAGAATACAGCATTCCCGATTCTGTTGTTACAATTAAGGAATGGGCATTCTACAAATCAAAGCTTAGAAAGGTTACAATTGGCTCTGGTGTTACCGCAATTGATAGCAATGCATTTAAGCACTCTGC
>JAFTIV010000095.1 GCA_017456685.1 Clostridia bacterium
CAAGAGTGAGCGCATTTTCCTCGCTTATAATACCGCGAGTGGCATCGTTTAAGCCCGATACCTCAATTAGCTTTTTTGTAAAATTAGACATATAGCTCCTTGCGCCAAGGTGTAAAAAGCTAAACAGGGCGCGTCAAAGTGTTTCTAAAATATCAAGAAGGGCGGAAAACTCACTTGGAAAATCAACCTCGAAGTGCATAATTTCCTTTGTTCTTGGGTGCGGGAAGGAAAGCTCCTTTGCGTGTAGGCATTGCCCGCTTAGGTATTTTGCGTGTGCGCGCTCAAATTGAGTTTTGCCACCGCCGTAAACCGTGTCCCCTATAATCGGGTGACCTATGTGTGAGAGATGAACTCTTATTTGGTGAGTGCGCCCTGTTTCAAGCTGAAGCCTTGCGTGGCAGAAGGACGAGTAATCGCGAAGCACCTCGTAGTGTGTAATTGCCTCGCGCCCGCCTGCAACAACAGCCATTTTCTTTCTGTCAATCGGGTGCCTTGCAATAGGCGCATTTATTGTGCCCTTCTCGCTTGGAAGGTGACCTGTGACAATTGCGTGATATACGCGCTTTATGCCGTGGTCCTTAAGAAGCGAGGAGAGGAAAATGTGTGCCTCGTCAGTCTTTGCAACGACTAAAAGCCCACTTGTGTCCTTGTCAATGCGGTGAACAATGCCTGGGCGAATAACACCATTTATACCCGATAACGAGCCCTTGCAATGGTATAAAAGCGCATTTACAAGAGTTCCGCTTTCGTTTCCAACCGCAGGGTGGACAACCATGCCCGAGGGCTTGTTTATAACGATAATCTCGTCGTCCTCGTAAACGATATCGAGAGGAATGTCCTCAGCCTCAGCGCTAAGCTCCTTGACGGGCATAGCCTCAATCTCAAGCTCGTCCCCCTCGCGCAGACGGTAATTTTTTGGCTGAGGTCTGCCATTTACAAGAACAAGCTCGTTTTCTATAAGCACCTGCGCGTGTGAGCGCGAAACGCCTGCATACTCGCTAACAAGCACATCAAGGCGCTTTTTAGCATCAGTCGTCAAAATCGTCATCAGCGCTCTCCTTAGGGTGCTTTTTTCTGTACTCCTTAATAATATCGAGCACAAGACCGAGAATAGCAACACCAACACCAACGCAAACGCAGGTGTCAGCGATATTGAATACCCAAGGGAACAAATCGCCCATAAAGGTTAGCTCAATCATATCAGTAACCTTAAAGGGCGGGAAACAACGGTCAATCATATTACCTATTCCGCCACCCATAACAAGCGCAAGACCGATTTTTGTAATTCGGTTGTCCTTGCTAAAGCGGAAAAGATAGATGCCGATTGCAATAAGACCGATTGTTGAGATTGTGATAAAAATCCACCTATGGTCGCCAAGCAAGCCGAATGCCATACCATCGTTCTTGACATGCACAAGCTCAATAAAGCCCTTTATAAGCGGAACACCATCGCCAACTGCGAGGTTGTTGCAAATGATAACCTTGGTAAGCTGGTCAAGTCCAATTGAGCCAACGATTACAAGAATCAAAACTACAAAAAACGGCATAATTTCTCCTTAAACTAAATAATACAAAAGATAAAGAAGCCTTTGAGCGACAGATAAAAGAATAATAACCGCTAAAAACGAAAGGTCAATAGGGCATCTGCGCGCAAACTCCCAGCGCATAATCACATCACGCACAGGACGGAGCACGGGCTCAGTTATTTTGTAAAAGAAATAATAGGTGCGCCTATCTCTTGCACCTGGTATCCACGATAAAATCGCGCGTGCGAGCATACAAAGCTCAAAAAGCGAGAAAATTATCGACAGAACCGTGACAATTGTGTTAATTATATAAAACATCATAAATCTGAGAAGGTGTCGTCACCATCATCGTCGTCAAAATCCTCTCCGCTTACATCAACATCGCGAGGAGCGATAAAATACGAGTCAGCAGTGGCGCTCTTAATAGTTGCGTTGAGCGCGTATGCAACGCCTGCGATAAAGTCAATCATTCTGCGACAAAGCGCCTTGTCAAGACCCTCAAGATTGAGAAGCACGGTCTTGCCCTCAACGAGGTAATCGCCAGCTGTTAAAATTTGATTGAATTGAGTAGGCTTAACAACCTTTAGCTCAATATTAGAGCCACCAAAGGCAACATTTGCGCCCTCATCGTCGTCAAATGCCTCAATATCGTCCTCGTCGTCAAAATCCTCGTAGTCTATTTTCTTGCCAAATCCAAAAAGTCCCATTATAAATACTTCCTTTCACCAAAGATTGCACTGCCGATGCGGACAAGGTTAGCCCCTGCCTCTGCGGCATATTCATAGCTTTCGCTCATTCCCATAGAGAGAATAGCGCTATTGTCGTTTTTAAATAGCCTGTCAAAAAGCTCCTTGACAGGGGTAAAATATGAGAGATATTCCTCGCGCGAGGAGCATCTTGGAGCCATAGTCATAAGACCGCGCACGCGCACACATTTAAGCGCTGATACTTCTTCAATTAGCGCCTCGACATCCTCAAGCATAGCACCGCCCTTGCTTTCCTCGCGTCCGCTGTTTACCTCGATAAGAATGTCCATCACCCTGCCGATTTTTGCACAGCGCTTGTCAATCTCCTGAGCAAGAGCGAGGGAGTCAACCGAGTGAATTAAATCAACCTTGTCGCAAATATATTTTACCTTGTTCTTTTGAAGCGTGCCGATGAAATGAAGGCTCGCTCGCTTGTCGTAGCCCTCGTACTTTTCGAGAAGCTCATTTACTCTGTTCTCGCCAATTGTGTCAACACCAAGCGAGATAAGGTAATTTATATTTTCGACGCTTTGCATCTTAGTCGCACCAAGAATAGTTATTTTTCTGTCCTTAGTATAGGGGGCAAGCCTTTTTAAAACCGCCTCGTAATTTGCTTTAATTTGTTCCTTCATATAAGTCCCTTAAAATTCTAAGCGCCTCGTCAAGAGGGCTGATTTCATCTGTATAGATTGTGTGATAATTCTTTTTCTTAAACCAAGTAAGCTGTCGCTTCGCATAGTGCCTTGTCGATAGCTTTAGCTGAGCAACGCAGTCCTCAAAAGAAGCCTCGCCCTTAAGATAGGGAATTAGCTCCTTGTAGCCAATAGCACCCGATGCGGTTGTTTTTCCGTCAAGCACACCCGCGTTATAAAGCGCACGACACTCATCAAGCAAGCCAAGAGAGAGCATTAAATCAACGCGCGCCTCAATACGCGAGTAGAGAAGCTCCTTGTTTCTTGCACACAGAAAGAATACCACCGAATCGTACGGCGATTCCTGCTCACGCGAGAGGGCATCAAGCTCGCTCTTTCTTTTTCCTGTTGTTTTAAAAATTTCAATTGCGCGAATAACTCGCTTTATGTTGTTTTCGTGAATTTGCTCGGCACTCTCGGGGTCAAGCTCTCTTAGCATATTGTGAAGCGCGTGAGCACCATTTTCCTTGGCAAAAGCCTCAAGCTCTGCGCGAAGGGCATCGTCCCTTACTGTGTCTGTAAAAGATGGAATTTCAAGCACGCTGTCAAGATAAAGACCTGTTCCGCCACAGAAAATAGGTGTTTTTTTGCGCGAGAGAATATCGTTAATCGCTTCCCTTGCAAGCACCTGATAATCCGCACACGAAAAGCTACTGTGTGGGTCTAAAATATCAATCAAATGGTGCTTAATTTGCGCGCGCTCCTCAATGGTCGCCTTTGCTGTGCCTATGTCCATTCCGCGATAGATTTGCATAGAGTCACACGAGATAATCTCGCCATTTAGCCTCTTGGCAAGCTCTATTGCAAGTGCGGTTTTGCCAACTGCTGTGGGACCGACTATGGCAAGCACGCGTGGTTTATTCGTTTTTTCCATATCAGCCTCACTAAAAATTGTAGCCTTTTAGGGCAAAATTAGCATCGCATCTCCAAAGGAGAAGAAATGATATTTTTCCTCAACCGCGCATTTGTACGCGTCCATTATTCTGTCCCTGCCATAAAGGGCGGAAACAAGCATAAGAAGCGTGCTCTCTGGCAGGTGGAAGTTTGTAATTAGAGCATCAACTGCCTTGAATTTATAGCCTGGGAAGATAAAAATTCCCGTCTCGTCGCTTATGGGTATAACCCTTCCGTCCTCCGTCGAGGTACTCTCAAGCGTGCGAAGAGAGGTTGTCCCAACGGCTATTGTGCGCCCGCCTGCCTTGCGACGCTCGTTAATAATGCGTGCGCTTTGCTCGCTTACGGAGATATATTCTGCGTGCATAATGTGGTCAGCAATCGCCTCCTCCTTTACAGGACGGAAGGTGCCAAGACCTACATGAAGCATAACTGGCACGATAGCAACACCCTTGGCTTTTATTTTTTCAAGAAGCTCAGGGGTGAAGTGAAGCCCCGCGGTTGGCGCAGCGCTTGAGCCGTTTTCGCGCGCATAAACCGTTTGATAGCGACTTTGGTCCTCAAGCTTTTTTGTAATGTATGGTGGCAAGGGCATTGAGCCGATTAGCTCAAGCACCTCGTAAATGCTTGCAAATTTAGATTTGTCGTATTCAAAGGAAACTATTCGGTTTCCGTCAGCAACGATATCAGTAACGGTTGCCTCAAGAATGTCGCCAAAGCGAATTTTTCCACCAAGCTTAATTTTCTTGGCGGGGCGCAAAAGCACCTCCCACGAGTCGGTTGCGCGTTGCTTTAAAAGAAGCATTTCTATCTTAGAGGGCTCGCCGACAAACTCACCCGAGCGCACCTTCTCGCCCCAAACCCTTGCGGGAATAACGCGAGAGTCGTTTATAACGAGAGTGTCTCCCTCCCTTAGATAGTCAAGAATATCGTAAAAATGCTTGTGAGTAATATTGCCGTCCTCAAGCACCATAAGGCGCGAATGGTCGCGTGGCTCGATAGGCGTTTGAGCAATAAGCTCCTCGGGCAGAGAATAGAAGAAATCCGCCGTCTTAAGGTCTGTTTTTGGAAGTTCGTTTTTTATCATATAGTTCCTTGTCACGCAAAAATGGCGTGCATATAATGTAATAGGCTTAAAAATAAACAAATAAAATTTATCTTACTGTTAGTATATAGTATATAATATAATTGCAATTTTTTCAACTGATTTTTGAATTTTTTGGAGGAAATTCAGTTTATGAACACAAAGGAAAAGCCCTTCGAGGGCTGTGCAACGGCGCTCGTAACGCCATTTAAGAACGGAAAGACCGACCTTGAGGCGCTTCCAAGGCTTATAGAAAGACAGCTTGAGGCAGGGGTTGGCGCAATAGTTATGCTTGGCACAACGGGAGAGAGCCCGACGATTGCATACGAGGAGCGCGACGAGATTATAAAATGCGCAAAAAACACGATAAAGGGGCGCGCTAAGCTGATTGTAGGAACGGGCTCAAATTCAACTAAAAATGCCCAAAAGCTCACACAGGGTGCCGAAAAATTAGGTGCAGATGGCGTTTTATGCGTCACCCCATACTATAATAAGGCAACGCCCGCCTCGCTTGCGCTACACTATAGGGAGATAGCGAAAAGCACCGCGCTTCCCGTGATTTTATACAATGTTCCATCGCGCACGGGGGTAAAGCTTGGTATTGAAACACTAAGAGAGCTTAGCGAGGTCGAGAATATCGTAGGGGTAAAGGAGGCGAGTGGTGATATTTGCGAGCTTGAGCGCAAGATAGCAGAGCTTGGAGATGCGTTTTGGTTTTATTCGGGCTGTGATGAGCTTATTTTACCAAGCTATAGTGTCGGTGCATCTGGTGTAATATCGGCTGTTGCGAATGTAATTCCGCGCGAA
>JAFTIV010000096.1 GCA_017456685.1 Clostridia bacterium
AAAAAGCGCTCTTCGCAGAGCGCTTTTTTATATGCAATACCGATTTAAATCTATTGAATTTTTTTAGAATATATGTTAAAATCAAATCATATATAGGTTTAACTTAATTTCTATATTTAAAGAATGGATTAAAAATGAGTAACGGAGAAAAAATTTGTTATATAGCTTGCGCGCTCGATTGTGATATTGATATAAGCCTCAACGAGGGCGATTTCGTGATAGGAGCAGACAAGGGCTATCAAATACTTGAAAGCAATGGAATAAAGCCAAATTTGGCTCTTGGAGACTTCGATTCCTATGATGGCAAGATAAATGCGGAAAATGTAATTCGCTTCCCAGTAAAAAAGGATTTTACCGATAGTGAGCTTGCAATAATGCACGCAATAGAGCTTGGATATAAGAAAATTCAGGTCTTTGGCGCAATAGGCGCCTACCTTGACCACACTCTTGCAAATGTTACAATTTTGTCAAAATATACCGAGAAGGGAATAGATTTATCCTTTATAGACGGAGAAAAGCTTTTGTTTGCTATATCGAATTCTCAAGTTGATTTTACAAGCGAAGCAAAGGGTAGAATATCAATTTTTTCTGCTAAGGATAAATCATATGGCGTTTTTGAAAAAGGGCTTTTATATGAACTTGATAATGCCACGCTTGAGGCAAACACACCTTTAGGTGTAAGTAATGAATTTATAGGCAAGGATGCGACAATTTCCGTCAAAAACGGAACACTTATTATTTATACCGACAGAAAAAATTACGAAAACTACTTGACAAGACGATAAAGTTGTGCTAGAATTCAAGCATCGCACAATTAAATATTCAGGGGTGCTATTATGGCTGAGATGGACCTTTCCAAACCCTTTAACCTGATACGGATAATGCCGGCGTAGGAAGATAATATTGAAACATTAAAATATTGTTACCGCACGGATATTTTCCTGTGCGGTAATTTTATATTTTAAGGAGGTTTCCAATGGAAACAAAAACACTTCAAAGCAAGCAAATTCTTGCATTAACTCAAAGTGCTATTTTTATAGCGCTTGCAACCGTTTTAAGCTTTTTGCCCGTTTATAAGATGCCTATGGGTGGCTCTGTAACGTTGGCGAGTATGCTTCCTATTCTTTTTATAGGCGTTAAATTCGGCTACAAATGGGGAATTAGTAGTGCAGGAATTTATGCCGCAATTCAACTTTTTCAAGCACTTATTGAGGGAAATGTATTTATTTATTGTAATGGTGCTGGAATAGTTATTCTTTGCGTTTTGTTCGACTACATAGTTCCCTTTGGTATTTTGGGCTTGTCAGCCTTCGCAAGACCGAAAAGCGGAAAAGGACTTAGCATCATCAAAACTACAATCACCTTTGGTGTTCTTGTGGCTATAAGATTTGTATGCCATTTTATTACAGGCGTAGCTATTTGGGGACAATGGGCACCTGAGGGAATGGGCAAATTCCTTTATTCCTTGCTTTATAATGGTCAGTATATGCTTCCTGAGCTTATCATAACTCTTGTAATAGGCGTATTTCTTATGTCCTCAAGTCAAATAGAGAAGTTATTAACGAAAAATTAAAAAACTGCTTGGCAAACGTGCTTTGCCAAGCTTTTTTGTATATTTTGCAAATAAATGTTGAAAAACGCAATATGGTATGGTAAAATTAGCCTGTAAATGTTAATTAAAGGAGAGAAAAATGCATAGCTTATTTGGTACAAAGCACATAATTTTAATTATTGTGTCGATCGCACTTATAGTAGGTCTTTTCATTATTTCAAAAAGATTTAAATTTCAAACAATTTGCAAGGCGCTGTTTTATGTTGGTATCGTTTCGGAAATAGTAAAAATATTTTACTACATTTTGGCAAATGAGGAAAAGTACGGCGGGATTTTGCCTAAAACCGACCTTCCGTTTCACCTTTGCTCAATTCAAATTATTTTCATCGCAATAATAAATATAAGTCAAAGCGAAAAGCTAAAGCGCTTTATTTTAAGCTTTATGCTCCCAAGCTGTCTTTTTGGCGGAATTGCCGCAATTCTTATAGCGACTCCCTCATCATTAAACGCTTGGGTTATAACTATTCAATACTTCTTATACCATATTGCAATAGTCGTTTTTGCGTTGAATATTTTCGCGTCAAAGGAAATCAAATTGACAATAAAAGACTATTTTAATTGTCTTAAATTTCTTCTTATCATAATGTTCTTTGCAATTTATATCAACAGTATTCTTTATGATGGAAACACAAAAATCAACTTTATGTATGTTGTATCGCCACCACAGGATGGATTGCCTTATCTCAATGAGGAGAAGGGTTGGCTTTCATACATTATAAGATATGCAATACTCGTAATAGTTGCAGTAACTGCTTGCTACATAAAGCCTATAATTACCGCAATAAAGGAGAAAATCTCGCAAATCAAGGAAAAAGGCGAAAAAACTGAAAAATAATTCAAATAGCAGGCTCAAATGCCTGCTATTTCTATTGACATTACTATTAGAAAATAGTAAAATATAATCACAGAAATGAAAAAGAGGTGCATTATGAAATACACAGCTGAATACAAATATGATAATTTAACTCATTTGGAATTTGAATTTAAGGGCAAAAAGGCAATTGTTCTGCTTCCTGATAACAAGAACGGAAAAACAATCATCAAAACAGAATATTTTGGAGCCTTTCCTGACCTTCAAAACGAAATGATTAAAAGAGGCTATACCCTTATATTCCTCTTGAATAATAACAGATGGGGAACACCTGGCGAGGTTGACGACCAGTACGAGTTCATAAATTTTGCGTCAAAGGAATTTGGAATTTCAAATAAGGTTATCACAATAGGAATGAGCTGTGGCGGAATGATGTCGATTTTGTTGGCTTCAAAGTACCCAGAGTGCATAGAAGCTCTTTATCTTGATGCTCCTGTTGTGAACTATCTTAGCTGTCCCGCAAGATTTGGCGTAGCTTATGATGTGTTTGATAGTATGTGGGACGAGTTTGAGCGAGCGTGGCATATGTCAAAGAGTGAGCTTTTGCTATTTAGAGACCATCCGCTCGATAAGCTTGATGCCCTTGTAAAAAATAAAGTTAAAATTTATATGGCGTATGGCGACAGCGACAAAACCGTGCCTTATGAGGAGAACGGAATTGCAATTGAGCGAATATACAAGGAAAATGGTCTTGAATCGCTTTTGTATCTTGACAAAAAGGTTGGTGTTGACCATCATCCACACGGTCCGAGCGACATAGATATAGCTATAAAATATCTTGAGAATAAATAAATATTGCAAAATCTGTAAAATCATCTTGATTTTATCTTGACGAAATATTATAATAAAAATATACAAATAAATTTTAAAGGGGAAATTAAAATGGCAGAAAAAAGAATTATCGGTGACTATCCTGTAATTGGTATTCGTCCTACCATTGATGGTAGAAGAGGACCACTTAAGGTTAGAGAATCACTCGAGGCACAAACAATGAATATGGCAAAGAGTGCCGCTAAATTGTTTGAGGAAAATCTTAAATATTCAAACGGAGAGCCTGTAAAGGTTGTTATTGCTGATACAACCATCGGTAGAGTGGCTGAGGCTGCCGCTTGTGCCGCTAAGTTTAAAAAGGAGGGCGTTGATATTACCCTTACTGTAACTCCTTGCTGGTGTTATGGCTCTGAAACAATGGATATGGACCCAAATACTATCAAGGGTGTATGGGGCTTTAATGGAACTGAAAGACCTGGTGCGGTATATCTTGCAGCGGTTCTTGCATCGCACGCACAGAAGGGACTTCCCGCATTTGGCATCTACGGACACGATGTTCAAGAGGCTGATGATACCTCAATTCCAGAGGATGTAAAGGAAAAGCTTCTTCGCTTTGGTCGTGCAGCAGTTGCAACCGCTTCTATGAGAGGTAAATCATATCTTCAAATAGGCTCAATTTGTATGGGCATCGGTGGTTCAATCATTGATCCTGCATTTATTGAGGAATACCTTGGAATGAGAGTTGAGTCTGTTGACGAGGTTGAAATCATTAGAAGAATGACAGAGGGCATCTACGATAAGGCAGAGTACGAGAAGGCTCTTGCTTGGGCTAAGAAGAATTGTATTGAGGGCTTTGACAAGAACCCCGAGAATATGCAAAAGACTCGTGAACAAAAGGATGCCGACTGGGAGTTCGTTGTAAAGATGATGTGCATCATCAAGGACCTTATGAATGGTAATAAAAACCTTCCAAAGGGATGCGAGGAGGAGATGGTTGGACACAATGCTATCGCTGCTGGCTTCCAAGGTCAAAGACAGTGGACAGACTTCTATCCTAACTGTGACTTCCCAGAATCTATGCTCAATACATCATTTGACTGGAATGGAGCAAGAGAGCCATACATACTCGCTACCGAGAACGATGTTCTTAATGGACTTGGAATGCTCTTTATGAAGCTTCTTACAAATCGTCCTCAAATGTTTGCCGATGTAAGAACCTACTGGAGTCCTGAGGCTGTAAAGAAGGCTACAGGCTATGATATCGAGGGCGTTGCTAAGGAGGCAGGCGGATTTATCCACCTTATTAACTCTGGTGCTTGCTGTCTTGATGCTAATGGTGGCGCTAAGGATGAAAATGGCAATGCTGTTATGAAGCCTTGGTATGAGGTTACTAAGGAAGACCAAGATAACATTATGAAGAATACCACTTGGAACTATGCTGACCTTGGCTATTTCCGTGGCGGTGGATATTCCTCAAGATTTGAAACTAAGGATCAAATGCCTGCAACGATGATTAGACTTAATCTTGTTAAGGGTCTTGGACCTGTCCTCCAAATCGCAGAGGGCTGGACCGTTGGACTTCCTGCAGAGGTTTCGGATAAGCTTTGGAAGAGAACAGACTATACTTGGCCTTGTACTTGGTTCGCACCTCGTATTACAGGCGAGGGCGCATTCAAGAGCGCATATGATGTTATGAACAACTGGGGTGCTAACCACGGTGCAATCAGCTATGGACATATAGGTGCCGATCTTATCACAATGTGTTCAATGCTTAGAATTCCTGTATGTATGCACAATGTACCAGAGGATAAGATTTTCCGTCCCGCTGCTTGGAACGCATTTGGCATGGATAAGGAAGGTCAGGACTATCGCGCTTGTGCTGCATATGGTCCTATGTACAAATAATTTTTTAGGAGATATATAATGAAAAAAACAGCACTTGTAATCATGGCTGCAGGTATTGGCTCACGCTTTGGTGGCGGCATAAAGCAGCTCGAGCCTCTCGGTCCTAACGGAGAGGTTATAATGGAGTATTCCATTCACGATGCATTAGAGGCAGGCTTCAATAAGGTAGTTTTCATCATTAGAAAGGAAATGGAGGACTACTTTAAGGAGGTTGTAGGAGATAAGATTTCTAGCATTTGTGAGGTTGCTTACGCATACCAAAATATTGATAGCCTTCCAGAGGGCTTTACAAATCCACCCGAGAGAAAGAAGCCTTGGGGAACAGGTCAAGCAGTTCTTGCCTGCAAGGGTATTGTAAATGAGCCATTTATGGTAATCAACGCCGATGACTATTATGGTAAGGAAGCCTTTGCTACAGTTCACGATTTTCTTGTAAACGCACATGAGGATCCAAGACAATACAACTTCTGCATGGCAGGCTTTATTCTCAAAAATACCCTTAGCGACAATGGTGGAGTAACCCGTGGTGTTTGTGAGGTTGATGAAAACAAGTATCTTACTAAGGTCGTTGAAACAAGCGACATTGTTAAAACCGCAACTGGTGCGGGAGTAGCTAAGGAAAATGGAGAGGTTTCTCCTCTTGACCCTGATGCGTATGTTTCAATGAATATGTGGGGACTAACACCTGATTTTATAGATGTTCTTGAGGGCGGATTTGTAAAATTCCTTTCAAATCCAAATCTCAATCAGCTCAAGGGAGAATATCTCCTTCCATCCGTTATTGGCGAGCTTGTAGAGAGTGGCAAGGCATCAGTAAAGGTGCTTCATACCAACGATAAGTGGTTTGGTGTTACCTATGGTGAGGACAAATATGCTGTTAAGGAGGAGTTTATTAAGCTCCAAAAGAATGGCACCTACGGAAAGACCCTTTATTAAATAAAAATCCCCCCGTGAAAACGGGGGGTATTTCAGTTTCGGGCATAGCCCTAATACTACTGGCGACGCACAAGTGCGTTAAGAATTGGCCTGCCAGCCATGCAATTGTTACTTATTACCCATAAATGGGTCCCGTGGGT
>JAFTIV010000005.1 GCA_017456685.1 Clostridia bacterium
AACCCTCCTTATTGCTTTCTTGGGTCGATATAGTGGTCAGCATCAGCAAATCTACCATATGTACCCTTAGATTTTTCGTAAGCCTCATTTGGCTCCATGCCCTTCTTGATGAAGTCGGTCATTTTGCCGAGAGAAACGAATTCATAGCCAATAACCTGATTGTCAGCATCGAGAGCCATTCTTGTGCAGTAGCCCTCTGTCATCTCGAGGTAACGAACACCCTTAGCCTTAGTGCCGTACATAGTACCAACCATTGAACGAGCACCCTTACCAAGGTCCTCCATGCCTGCGCCGATAACAAGACCACCCTCGGAGAAGGCAGACTGAGTTCTTCCGTAAACGATTTGAAGGAAGAGCTCACGCATAGCGGTGTTAATAGCGTCGCAAACGAGGTCAGTATTAAGAGCCTCAAGAATTGTCTTGCCTGGAAGGATTTCAGCAGCCATAGCCGCAGAGTGAGTCATACCAGAGCAACCAATTGTCTCAACAAGCGCCTCCTCGATAATGCCGTCCTTTACATTAAGGGAAAGCTTACAAGCGCCTTGCTGTGGAGCACACCAGCCAATACCGTGTGTGTAGCCTGAAATGTCAGTGATTTCCTTTGCTTGAACCCACTTGCCCTCTTCGGGAATAGGAGCTGGACCATGCTTAGGTCCCTTAGCAACGGAGCACATGCTTTCAACTTCGTGTGAATAAATCATATGTATTTCTCCTTGAAAATAAAATTTTTTCGAATATATTATACATTATCTTGGCAATAAAATCAACCTCTTTTTTGCAAAAAGCGAGATTTTTCGTATATTAAATTTCTACCTTTAATTTTAATAGTTAAAATATACTAAAATAATAAAAATTATATTTACTTTTTAATTCAATTGTGATAAAATATATGATGATAAATTTTTGGAGGGAATGTATGCGTATTGATAAGCTTTTATCTCAAATGGGCAAGGCAACGCGCAAGGAAAGCGCCCAGCTTGCAAGGTTGGGCAAGATTTGCGTAAATGGCATACCCGTAAAAAAAGCCGATATGCACATAGACCCTGTCAAGGATGAAATCACGCTTTGCGGTGAGAAAATAGTCTATAAGCAGTTCACCTACATTATGCTTAATAAGCCCGAGGGCTATGTTAGCGCAACTGAGGACGGGCGCGAAAAAACCGTGCTTGATTTGCTCCCAGAGGAGGAAAGAAGAAAAAATCTCTTTCCCTGCGGACGCCTTGACAAGAACACGCTTGGGCTTATGATACTCACAAATGATGGAGATAGTGCACATAGGTGCCTCTCACCAAAGCACCACTTTAAAAAGACCTATTTCTTCAAATCAAGTCTCCCCATAAGTGATGAGCAGGCAAGGGAGCTTGAGGTGGGCGTTGATATCGGCGGATATTTTACAAAGCCCTGCACGATTAAATTGAACGAGGGTCGCACCTCTGGCGAAATTACCCTTATCGAGGGCAAATATCACCAAATCAAGCGCATGCTCGAGGCGATAGATAACAAAATAACCTATCTTGAAAGAATAAGCTTTGGCTCAATACTGCTTGATGCCTCGCTCAAAAGAGGCGAGTGGCGATACCTAACTTATGAAGAGGAGAAAATGTTCATAGGAGAGGAACAATGAAAAAATATATTTTACCCGAAAATGTAAATTGGTATAGGGCAAACTTCCATTGCCATACCAAGCATTCGGACGGCTTTTACACTCCTGAAAAGGTCAAGGAGGTTTATAAAAGCCACGGCTACTCAATCGTTGCATATAGCGACCACGAGATTTTGCTCGACCACTCGGACCTTAACGATGACGAGTTCTTGGCACTCACAAGCTGTGAGTATTCCGTAACGGAGTCAAATCCAAGCTTCCCACAAATCTTTGGCGCTGATACAAGTAACTGGCCAAGGTCTAAGTGTATGCACCTTAACGCGTTTTCTAAGGACCCACACAACACCTTCCAGCCCGCGACAAATGCAGAGCAGTTTTGGCTTATTAAGGAGCGCTACCCCGATACCTTTAAGGGCGATGGCTTTGTAAGAGAATATAACATTGATAACATAAACGAAATGATAAGACGCCTAAACGAGGGAGGCTTCCTTGTTCAGCTCAACCATCCATATTGGTCGCTTAACGAGCGCGAGGATTACATAAACCTCAAGGGACTTTGGGGTCTTGAAATTCTTAACTACGCAACCGAGCTTGAAACGGGAAGCGAGTATTGCCCATACATCTATGACGATATGGTAAGAAGCGGAATGTATAATCTCTGCTGTACAATGGGCGACGATAACCATAACCACGGTGATAGCGTTCGTGAGTCGTTTGGTGGCTCAACAATGATAGGCGCGAGGGAGCTTAAGTACGACCAAATTATCGAGGCTATGGAAAGAGGAGATGTTTATTGCACAAGCGGACGCGATAATCCACCTGCTTTCAAGGCTCTGTATGTAGAGGACAATATAATCAAAATTGATTGCTCACCCGCAGTGAGCATTTATATAAACGGCTACGCCAGAAACGATAGACACATAACCGCCCCCGAGGGAGAGACAATCACTCACGCAGAGTTCCCTCTAAGAGAAAGCGATGTCTATTTCCGTGTAACCATTCGTGATGAATATGGAAATAACGCCCATACTCATAATTATTTTGTTAAGGACTTTATTGAAAAGTAAGAGGAGAATATGAAAAAATATCTTTTACCCGAAAATGTAAACTGGTATAGAGCTAATATGCATTGCCATACGACCATCTCCGACGGACAATTAACACCCGAGGAGGTTAAGGAGGCGTATAAGGCTCAGGGCTACTCAATTGTGGCTTATACCGACCACGAGATTTTGCTTGACCATTCTTATCTCAATGATGAGAGCTTCCTTGCTCTTACAAGCGCAGAATATTCGGCAAATGAAGGCATCTCGACCTATCATCCAGACCCGCTTGGACAAGAAAATAATAGCTGGACAAGACGAAGAGTTATTCATATGAACATATTTTCAAAGGACCCACACAACACCTTTCAGCCCGCCGCACACGACGATACACTTTGGGCGTGTGATGGAAAATATAAGGGACAGGGCAAATGCGATGGCTTTGTAAGAGAATATAACATTGATAACATAAACGAAACGATAAGAAGATGTAATGAGGCAGGCTTCCTCGTTCAGTATAATCACCCCGTGTGGTCACTCAACGATAAGGAGCTGTACCTAAACCTCAAGGGGCTTTGGTCGCTTGAAATTCTCAACTATGCAACCGAAAGAATAACAGGCAAGGAATATTGCCCTTATATTTATGACGAGATGGTTGCCTCGGGAATGTACGACCTCAATTGTACAATGGGTGACGATAACCATAACCGTGGCAGAAGCACTGCACACTCCTTCGGTGGCTCGACAATGATAGGCGCGAGGGAGCTTAAGTACGACCAAATTATTGAGGCTATGGAAAAGGGACATATCTATTGTACAAGCGGTAGAGAAAACCCACCTCTTATTCATGCCCTCTATGTTGAGGACAACATGATAAAGGTAGATTGCTCACCTGCTACAAGCGTCTTCCTAAACGGCTTTGCAAGAGCCTATAGGGTTTTTGAAAACGACGACGGAACAGAGGTTACACACGCAGAGTTCCCAATCGACAGAAACGATATTTATTTCCGTATCACAGTTCGTGACAAATACGGAAACAACGCGCACACTCACAATTACTTTATTAAAGATATAATAGAAGAAAACTGATTTTAAAACAAATTTTATTACAACAAAGGATGCAACAACGATGAACATTATTAACGAACTCGCAAAGGAATTTAACCTAAGAATTAGCCAAGTAGAGGCAACAGTTGGACTTATTGACGACGGAAACACAATCCCGTTTATTGCTCGTTATAGAAAAGAGGTAACAGGCTCTCTTGATGATACCGTGCTTCGTGAACTTGATTAAAGACTTAAATACCTTCGCTCTCTCGAGGAGAGAAATGCAGAGGTAAAATCTCTTATTGAGTCTCAG
>JAFTIV010000097.1 GCA_017456685.1 Clostridia bacterium
ATATGGAAATTTGGCTCACAGAGTTTGGCTGGGATACCAACCAAAGCTGGAAGACCTCAACCGCTGCACACGCGTACGGACCTTATACAGGCAGACAGGCGCAGGGAATTTGGCTTGTGCGTGAGTACCTACTACTTTCCTCAATAGGTGTTGAAAAGGCAGCTATGTATATGTCTCGTGACTGTGGACCAGAGGAAACTGCAGTTGGTAAATATGGCTCAAGTGGACTTATAAGATTCCCAATCGAGATTAACCCAACAAATGTAATTCAAGGAAACAAGAAGGACTCCTTCTACTATGTTTACACCCTTAAGGAGGTTCTCAAGAATACTCGCTTTGATTGCGAGCTTGCCTCGGGCAACGAGAATGTTAAGGTCTTTAAGTATGTAACAAAGGACGGCAAGGCAACCTATGCTGTATGGTGCGTGACCTCAACTGGCTTAGAGGTTGATATGAGCCTAAGCGTTGGAGAGGGCGAATTTACCCTTGTAGAGCTCGCAAACGAGAGATACAACGGTAAGAGAAGCGACCTTGAGTGCAAGGACGGCACAGTAAGCTTCGTGGCAAGCGAGAGCCCTGTGTTCATTGTTGAAAAATAATTTTTAAAGCAAAAGAGCAAGAGTAAAGGGAGAAATTCCTCTATTCTTGCTCTTTTAGTGCGAAAGGCTTCATTATTTATATATAGAAAATTGAAAACAAAAAAGGAAGCAGAGAAATAGCGTGGTATCCTTAGCGGAGAATTTTACACTCAAAGTGCGAGCATCGCATTTGACTAGTCAAACGCAAATGGGCTAAGCCCAAACCCATATTACAAGCAGAAAGAGAGAACAGACGGTTCATAGCCGAAGGTTCTCTCTTTTCTGTTGGTATAAAGTGATATTCTTTGCTGACGCAAAGAGTGATATTGTCGCACAGCGACAGTGATATTGAAGCCTTACGGCTTCAGTGATATTCTATTCGCCCAAAAACTCGCGAAGCGAATACCACTCGGCGTAAGCCGAATATCACTGCGAAGCAATATCAATCGCCGTAGGCGAATAGAACTGGCGTGATACTCCGTTAAGAGTATCACGCCATCTGCTTCCTTTGTGTTTAATTAGTCAACCATAACGATTGTCATAGACTCGCTTACATCGATTGTAACAGTTCCGTTTGAAACGGTAATGTTGTTGATTACACCATCGGTGTCGTTGTCAGCAAAGTTAATTGTCTTAGCAGTTGAACCGCTTACGCTGAACTGGAAGTCATCAACGGTTGTGCCGTCCATTGTTGGGCACCAAGCTGTGTAAGCTGTCTTGCCCTCAGCATTCTTGAACTCGTAGAGCCATACATTCTCGTTGCCTGTAGCGATTTCTCTTGTGAAGGTGTAGTCGCTGAGGTGTGTTTTGAGAGTGTAGAGGTAGTAGTAAGCATCCTTTGCTTGACCCTTTCCATCGAAGACACCACATGTACCATACTTACCAACAGAGATTCTGTCATCTCCAACATCCTCGCACATGTACATAGTAGCCTTATCAAGACCACAGCTTGCAAAGAGGATATAAGCACGAGCGAGCCAGTCACCTTGAATTTGGTGAACTCTTGCGAACTTGTCGTCCTCGTCAAGGTCGCCGTCGTTATCCAAGTCAGTTACATTATATGCGTGGCAGGAGGTCATTGTCTCGTAGCTTTGGTTAGTATCCCAACCAAACTCTGTGAGCCATACCTCTTTTTCTGGGAAGTACTTATTTCTGTACTCAATCATAAGTGAAAGAGCATCAACAACGCCGAAGAACTCTGGGCATACGCCAACAGTTACATCTATGCTGTTCATATAGAATGTGTAGCCGAAGTAGGTGTGGAAGTTGAACGCATCCATAGCGATGTCGCCATCGGTACGGTTAGCCTTCATCCAATATACCATAGTCATCATATACTTAGACTGAAGACCAGCAAGACCAGCAACAGCAACCTTCATGTTAGGGTCACCGTTCTTAGCGCCGAGGTGGTAGCCGGTGTTTTCAACCTGAGTTGAGGTGAGTGACATTTGGTGTCCGTCGTATGAGGCTGATTGAAGAGCAGCGAGCTGATAAGGAACATAACCGAGTGAGTCCTCACCGTTAGGCTCGTTACCGAACTCAAGCCATTTAAGGGTACCTTGACCGCACTCAATTGTAGCAGCTGCGGAGTGAGCCTTCAAGGTTTGGAGTGTGCTTGCTGAGGTGTTAGAGCCATAGCGAGCAGCGAACCAGTACATATTATCTGCATAGATGAAGTAAACCTCAGGGTTGAACTTTTCCCAGTAGCTTGCAGCAACGAGCTTTCCGCCCTCCTTAACTGGAAGACCAGATTCGTCAACCTTATTAGCAACATTCATCTCGCCCCATTGAACACAAGGAATGGTAAGAATGTTTTGTGAATATTTTTTGTAGGTGATATCCCAGCTTCCGCCTGTAGAAGCCATTGAGGAAGCGTAAATGTTAGCCTTTCCTGGGTAAGCGGCAGGATTGTATGACCAGCCCATATTGTGGTACTCACGAAGAACATTTACACACGCGAGCTGATCTACAGAGGTGTTACCGCCACCAGTAGCAGCAAATCCGCACATACCGAGAATTTCGCCAACGGTTGGGAGCTTGTGAAGGGTTGTAGCAATCTTATCACCCTCGCCCTTTTGGTAGCCGTAAAGGTGAATTTCGTTAGGAGCATAGCCGTCCTTGAATACAACCTGAATGTATCTTGTCATTTCACCGAGCTCAACCTCTGTCCAAGCAGAAGGATTGAGGTCGTCCTTAGTAAGAGTTACACAGCCCTCCCACTTGTCGTCCTCTGCCATAAAGTCAACAGGGGTCTTTGACCATCTTACCTTGATGGTGCCGTAGTCCGCTGCAATGTCCTTGAAGAATAGGTTAACAGATGAGATATAGTGCATATACTCAAGGTCGATAATAGGTGAAATGTTCATTCCAGCCTTTCCTTGCTCACTGTTTGAAGCGTTATTCTTTGTATCTGTAGGGTCTCCAAAGATTGCGCCAAGGTTTGTAGTTGGGAATATAAGTGAGCTTGCAAGATGCTGCTCATCAAACAAGGCAAGAAGGCTATTGTTTGTCTCACCGTGGTAAACTGCGTTCATTCTTGTCTCGTAGTCGATGTAAACCTGCTTGTTACCGCCAACACGAGCAACCTCCATACCAGAGGCTGTCTTAACAGCAACCCAGTAAGCCTTTGAGATGCTTGGTGAAATTCCCTTTACAACAAGGGTCTTTTCAACATCACCTGAAAGGGTGAAGTCAGCCTTTGTAGCCTTTGAAAAGTTCTTATCTGTGATTTCCTTCTCGCTCCATCTAATGTCGAAATCGCTTGCCTGTGACTCAGCATACACATTGAACTTAAGTGTAGCAGAATCCTTGCCGAAATCGATTACGCGAATGTAACGAGGGAGAACTGAACCGCCAAGAACGGCATCTCCACTTTGATCGCCACCGGAGCTTGATTCGTCACCGCCAGAGCTTGATGAATCGTTGCCACCAGAGATTGAGCCTGGATCGTCGCCAGATGAGCTTGATTGTTTTTCCCCGCCACCCTTACAAGAAGCTAAGCCAAGTGTAAGGCAAAGAATAAGCATTATGGCAAGAATTGAAAGTAAAATCTTCTTTTTCATTGTTTTCCTCCATATGGAAATTTAGCTTGTAATGCTTTTTTTACATTATATATAATACACTACGCGAGCGCTCTTGTCAAGACATTTTTAAGCAATTTTGCTCTCAAATCACTAAAAAAATAATTTGTTTTGTGCATATTGCACATAGATCTGCTCACTTTTTTGGTTAACTTGCCAAATCACGCCTCTGTTTCATCCCGCACCTGCTCGGGTGTCTCAGGTGCGGGCACTGCGGGCTCGGGAGTAGCGGGCGCGGGTGGCACGGGCGCGATGGGTGGAGAATAAAGCGACTCGAAGCACTCTATTTGAAACCTTGTATCATAGCGAACGCCAAGGATATGAATTACTCTCAAATCCGCGTAATTGTAGCTTGAAAGTGGCTTGTCAAGCGCATCGTTTGAGTTCGCACAAATGTAAATTTCGCCATCGCGTATTTCGCTTATTATGATTGTGTGGTAAAAAATCCCTTCGTCGTTTTGAAGCTGAATAACATCTCCAATCTCTGCTTGACTGAGCGTTGACAGGACCCCGAACGGTCCAACATCCGTGTTCTGTGTCATAAAGTTGTAAAAGAATTCGACCCCTGTCCATGAGGCACTTCGTCTGTTTGTCGATAGGTAATACCACCCATAAATGGGTGTGTAGTTCATAACACAGCTCCCTGCAAGCACGCATTGAGAAACGAAATTTGTGCAATTTCCACCAATTCCTGCAAACGAGAAGAAAAGTGGATTTCGAGCAAGCGCGTATTTTCTTGCGTATAGCACAGCTCGCTCTCGAATGTATTCCTTTTCAAGTATCATAAAATCACCTCTTTATGAGTATTTTATGATGAAAGAGGGCTTTTGTGAGTCGCTCTAATTTGAAACGGGAGAAGAAAATGAGCTTTTTTGGAGATATCAATTCACCGCTTGGCATCATTACATTTATGTGTGCGCTCGTGCTTATATTTTTAAACGGCTTCACTGATGCGCCAAACGCAATAGCCACGACAGTTGCAACAGATGCGCTCTCAATGAATAAGGCTTGTGTGCTTTGCGCGCTGTGTAACCTAATAGGCTTGGGCATAATGTCGCTTTTGAATTTGAGGGTTGCCGAGGCAATTTATTCGCTTGCGAGCCTTGGAGATAGGGCACAGGGGGCACTTTTTGCCTCGCTTCTTGCGGTTATAATATTCACTATTTTTGCGTGGCTGATTTCAATGCCCTCAAGCGAGAGCCACGCACTAATGTCAGCTCTTGTTGGTGCAAGCCTTGCCCTTGGCACAAGCGTGAGCCTAACCCCGCTTTTCAAAATTGTAATCTATATGCTTTTGTCCTGTATAGGCTCGGCACTTGGCTCGCTTTTGACCGCCAAATTACTTAAAAATACACTTTTGCCCTATAGACGGCTACAAATACTTAGCTGTGCGGTAATGTCACTCTCGCACGGTGCACAGGACGGACAAAAGCTCCTTGGTGTTTTGTTGCTTCTTGCACCAAGCGCCAAGTCAAGACCCCTTGCGCCGACGGTGCTTGTTTGCATGGTGCTTTTTCTCGGCACGCTTTTAGGCGGTGGAAAAATAACAAAAATGCTTGGCAGGGGAATAAGCACACTGAACGAAAAAAGCGCCTTTATAGCTGACCTTGGTGCGGGTGTGTGCCTGCTTGTGTGCTCGCTCCTTGGCGTGCCTGTGAGCACAAGTAATGTAAAGGCGTGCGCCATTGCCACCTCGGCATATTGTGACGGAAGGGGTGTAAATATTCGCGCTCTTGTGAAAATAGCATATGTCGCCCTTGCCACAATTCCTGCCTGTGCCGTGCTTTCCTATCTTATAACAAAATTGATTTTTTAAACTTAAACTAAAAGTTGAGTGAATTTCAACGAATGATATATTGACAATCACGCGCGCCTATGGTTTAATATAATTGTGGATTTTCACAAATTTTCTAAAAAATGCCAACCGAATTTAATTTTGTGACACTATATAGATGAGGAGCTTGCGAGTCCTCGGTGAAAATTCACAATAAAGGACCTTAGCTACCTCGGCATAGCGGGTCTTTAAAATTAAGAAGGGAGAAAAATGAAAAAGGATAAAAAGGATAAAAAGAAAAAGCTGTCCTTTAAAATGGTCGTAAAGGACTGTGCTTATGCCATAAGACTTGTAGTAACAACATCACCAATCACTCTTTTGCTCCGTATTCTACTTGAGCTTATCAACACATTTTCCTCGTTTATTGTAGGAACCTTTGTTGTAAGATACATAATCAATTCATTCGAAACGGGACTTGATTTTAAGACCGTAGCGCTTAGCGCAGGAGTTATGATAGCTGTGCCTCTGTTGCTTCAGCTTATTATAAATCCACTTATTACCATAGTTGAGGATGTAGCCTTTATAAAGGTAGAGAAAAAGGTTTTAGGTGGCCTTTATGATAAATGCACGGAGGTTGAGCTTGCGTGCTTTGAAAACCCCGAGTTTTATGATAAATATGTAAAGGCGACGGGCGAAATCA
The DNA here is from genome assembly GCA_017456685.1 of Clostridia bacterium. Taxonomy (GTDB): domain Bacteria; phylum Bacillota; class Clostridia; order Oscillospirales; family CAG-272; genus RGIG2000. The sequence goes on from JAFTIV010000097.1 coordinate 6,133, forward strand.
ACTGGCGTATGTGGAACCTTACATGGGCGGTAACACATCTTTTAGGCGCGATTGTAGGAATGATGCTTTATGGCTCGCTTTTGTTTACGATGGACCCTGCGTTTATCGTTTTTGCAATTTTACCGCTTTTTGGCGCGTTTATCAAGAAAAAGGCAAATGTCCTTTGGCACAAGCATACAACCGAGGATAAGGAATACCACCGCCGTGCTAAGTATGCTCAAAGGGTGTTCTATTCGGGCGAGTATGCGAAGGAAATTCGCCTAAGCAACGCAAAGGAATTCCTGCTTCAAAGATATGAGCAGGCATCAAACGGACGAGTTGAGGTTGTTAAAAAATACGGCATCAAGGAAATGCTTCTCGAGCTCGCCCACACAGGGCTTCAAACAATAATCACAAATCCGCTTGCAATAGCCTATGCGGTGTGGCGCACCGTCGTTTCGGGTACGCTTGGTATAGGTGATTGCGCGGTTGTAATTAACTCCGTATCAAGCCTTACAGGAACCTTTACCCAAATTACAGACAGATATTACAGAGCGCACGAGCACGCACTATTCTTTGAGGACTTCCGTGGCTTTATGGATTACGACCCCAAGATGAAGGACAAGAAGGATGCACGCTCTCCCGAGAGGGGCACGATAAGGCTCGAGAATGTGTCGTTTAAATACGAGGGAAGCGATAGCCTTGTGCTTAAAAATGTGTCTATGAAAATAGGCAAAAACGAGAAAATAGCACTTGTAGGACACAATGGTGCGGGAAAAAGCACTCTTATAAAGCTTCTTTTGAGGCTTTACGACCCAACAGAGGGTCAAATCACCCTTGACGGTACGCCTCTTAGCGAGCTCAAGCTAAGAGAATACCGCGATATGTTTAGCGTCGTTTTTCAGGATTTCAAGGTTATCTCACTACCTGTGGCTGAAAACGTGCTGATGAGGCCAAGAGAAGAGGGCGACGAGGAGAAAATTCTCGAGGCACTAAAAAGCAGTGGCGCTTATGAAAGAATTATGGAGCTTCCAAACGGAATAGAAACTATGCTCACCAAGGAGTTTGACGAGGATGGCGCGGTCTTGTCAGTAGGACAGGCTCAAAAGGTTGCAATAGCACATGCGTTTTTGAAGGACGCACCATTTATCATTCTCGACGAGCCTTCAAGCGCGCTTGACCCTGTGGCCGAAAACGAGATGTATAACAATATGATGAGGGCTGGCGAGGGCAAGGCGATGATTTTCATATCACACCGCCTATCAAGCGCTGTGTCTGCTGACAGAATTTATATGCTTGAGAATGGCGAGGTTATCGAAAGCGGTAGCCACGCGGAGCTTATGGCTCTTGACGGTAAATATGCCGATATGTTCAAAAAGCAAGCCCAAAATTATGTCGATATCGACAGAGAGGAGGGCGAAAATGAGTAACAAAAAGGAAAAGGTAACCCTTAAGCAATCCTTAAAAAATAACAAATTTATATTAGGCACAGCCTTTAAAAGCGCGCCAGGGCTTTGTATAATGCGCCTTGTAACGGGCTTTTTGACGGGTCTTAATCACGGTGTTGTAATTTATCTTACAAGTGAAATTCTAAACGCGCTTGACAGGCGCGAGAGCTTTGAGGCGATTCTTTGGAAAATCGCTACAATGGCAATTTATCTGCTCGCATATCAGCTCTTTTACTCGTGGCATTGGAAGCAGTATAACCCCAAGCGCAAGCTTCGCTTTATAAGAGACCTTCACAAGCGCTTCTTTGTTAAGGCATCGCAGATTGATTTGTCGTCCTACGATAGTCCAGAATTTTATAACGACTTCGTTTACTCGATGGAAACCTGCGACAAGAGCATTATGAATACTGTTGATACCCTTGCCGAGATAATTCGTTGTCTTGTGGCATCTGTGTCCGTGTTTAGCGTTGTAATGAGCGTTGACTGGATAATCGCTCTTGTAATCCTCGGCTTCTCAATCGCCTCAATGATAATTCATATAATCGAAAACGGAATTTGGTATAAGTACGAGCAATTTTTCTCCAAGATTTGGGGAAAGGATTGGTACATAAGCAGATTTTTCTCACTTGCAGATTATGCAAAGGAGGTCCGCTTAACCAGAATAAGCGAGAATATGAAGGACGAGTTTTATAAAAATAAGACCGAGGAGCGCCGACTTATAATTAAGCGTCAAAGGGAATTTCTTGTGCTTAATGTTATAGGCTCGCTTCTAAATATAACCGAGAATGCATTTATAATCCTATTTATGTCATATCACCTTATGGTAACTCACACAATTCTTATCGGTGGCTTTGCAATTGCAATAACCTCTGCAAGTAAGATGCGCGGAATGTTCGCGGAGCTTCAATGGAGGCTTGCCGAGATAAATAAGCAATCTGTTTTTGCAGACAAGGTAAGGCGCTTCCTTGAGGCTGAGGTTAAGATAATCTCGGGCGAGCGTGAGCTTCATAGCTTCGAGTCCATAGAGTTCAAGAATGTAAGCTTTGCTTATCAAGACAAGATGGTGCTTGAGAATGTAAGCTTTAAAATTAACAAGGGCGACAGAATTGCGCTTGTTGGCTATAATGGCGCGGGAAAAACCACCATAACCAAGCTTATGATGCGTCTGTATGATACTACAGAGGGCGAGATTTTGGTCAATGGCGTGAGCATAAAGGAATACAGGCTTGATATGCTTCGCGAGAAGATAGGCGCGGTATTTCAGGATTATAAGGTCTTTGCTGCAACGGTTGCCGAAAATGTTCTTGCCGATGTCTATACCCCCGACAAGGAGCAGATTGTTATAAATGCCCTTAAGGACAGCACCTTTGGCGAAAAGCTTAATGCTCTGCCCAAGGGAATAGAAACAGAGCTTACAAGAGAGTTTTATAACGACGGAACAGAGCTCTCGGGTGGTGAGTCTCAAAAGATTGCAATAGCAAGAGTGTTTGCACACAATAACGAGCTTATCGTAATGGATGAGCCCTCAAGCGCTCTTGACCCGATAGCGGAGTACAACTTGAATGTTGGAATAGACAAAAACGCACGGGGTAAAACAGTTGTGTTTATAACGCACAGGCTATCAACAACCCGACATGTGGATATGATTTATATGCTCGAGAACGGAAAAATCATTGAAAGCGGAAGCCACGATGCTCTAATTAGAGATGGTGGCAAGTATGCAGATATGTTTAACCTTCAAGCCTCAAAATATAAGGCAAGCGAGCCGTAATTATCTACACATGGTTCAAAAAAATCAAATACTTCGATAACAATTTCCAATTTGCGTATTGAAGGAAAAAAGCACCGCACTGTTTTTCAGTGCGGTGCTTTAATTGTTCTGTCAAATTACTTTTCGTCCTTTACCAAAACAGCCTTGCCGTCGTCAACGGGAGCTTCCTTTTTGGTGGTGGATGAGGTGGAGTGTGAGCCGTGAGAATTCTCGATAACAAGACCCATTGTAGAAACAAGGGCGAACATTTTTGCAAGAGCATATACGCCAATTGCAAATGAAACGAGAAGCTCTGGCTGTGAAAGACCCTCCCAAGCCATAGCAGGCTTGAAAATCTTAGCAATGGAAATTGCAAATGGGAATGCAAACGAAGCGGTTGCGGTCACAAATGCCATTATCATATAAGGCTTGTGGCGAGTTTTAATAAGCTCAAATTCGCCCTCAAGAATGAAGAATACCGAGATGATAACATAAACGAACATCATAGAAATTTTGGTGACATCCTTTTGATTTGCAAGGTGTGTTGCAAAATAGGTTGTAAATACACCGAAAATGCACCACAGGATAAGACATACTGAGGTGATTATCTTAAGATAATTTGGAACAACAATCTTGATGCGTCTTATCTTTTTGGGAAGCGCTTGGATTATAAAGTAGCCAAGGGCAGGAACGGAAAGAATCCATCTTGAAACCCTAAAGAAAACGATAGCGCCCTTGCCTGAGCCAACATAGGTCATTGAGGTGATGCACTCATAGATAAAGAATGCGAGCATCATAACAACCGCAAAGCCGTCAGCAAAGAGAATAAACTTGTTTGTTTTCTTGATGCGAGAAACGCCGATTGTTTTGGACTTTATGCACACATATACCGATGTAGCGATAGCAGCAACAACCATAATCGCAAACAAAACGGTTATAACATGCGGAAATTCAAGTGTGTCGGTTGAAATGTCGTAAAGATAACCGAAGGAAACCGAACCCAATAGAGCCACAAAAACAAGCTCAGCGAGAATTATAAAAATGTTTTTACGCAAAAAGCGATAGGTCTTTTTCATTTTAAACCCCTTCTTTGTGTATAATATTATAAACTACGGAACTCATTATATCACATATTGATGCTAAAATCAAGAGCAAAAGCGAAAAAGATAAAATAAATGCCGTAGCGCACTCTGCAAAATGCGAATTATAAACACTCCCCTGCGGATTTTCAAAAAAGCTCTTGTAAGATGGCTTCGAGATATTTTTTTGAAAAATACATCAAAAAGTGAGAGCTTTTAAACGAAAAATTCCCGTTTGCGACGAGGCAAACGGGAATTTTGGCGGACTATGTGTCCGTTTTTGAGCTATTTTTTGTCTGCTAAGCGATGCTTTAGGTATCGCTCACAGCATTTGCGTATCGCGTCAGGCGAGTTTCCTCCGCCAATGTGCACGGCAACCTGCTCCCAGTCAAGGCCATTTATATACTTGAGTGAAAGCGCGAGACGCAAGAGCGGGTCGGGAATTGCGTTTATAAAGTCCATAATTTCCTTGTATAGAGCAAGACATTCGTTAAGATGAGCGCTGATTTCAACCTCAAGCGCCTTGATTTCGTTTGCGTAGTCGCTTTTTCGAATAGAGCCGATGCCAGCAATTCCTAAGTGGTCGCTTCTTTTGCGAAAGGAATAAAGGCGTGACTTTTCATATTCGATTTCCTTATTCAGCGCGTGCAGACGCTTGAGCGTGTCGAGCGTCATCCCCACCTTCCTATTCTTATAGTCTTGCAAAGCTCGAATGCCTCAACGAGCTCAACTACATTGTCAACCTCGAAATAATCCAAAAGCTCATAAAGCTCAAGCTCCCTTGCACAAAGGTCGCAAATTACCTTGCCGTTTGGAAAGGTGATAAGGGTCTGTCCCTCATCAAGCTCGCTCTCACAGTTAGAACAATAAACCCCACTGCCAGACGAGCGCTCGGGACACGATGAAAGGTGCCCAAAAAGTGAATTACAAATATCGCACATAAAACCTCCATAAATGCTTGTGACAAAATTGTTTAGTCTGTGAATTTACAAAATACAATGCGTGGGGAGAAGCAACAGCGCCTTGGGCGAGTCACACACGCAAAGCTCGCAAACGGCAGAGCCACGAGCACTCTTACGGGGCTAAGAGGAAGGCAAAAAGCAATTTAAATTTGCCTACGACCATATTTTAGCAAATTAAAATTGCATTGTCAAGTATGAAATGTGAAAAATATACGACATTTTTTGAAAAATACCTATTGACAAGGCAAAAAATATTTGCTATAATTAAGACAACTAAAATAAGATATTAATATTTATCTGTATTTAGTCTATCTACTTGAAGGGAGATAACATATGCTTAAGCAAAGATTGATATCTGCGCGCAAGGGCGCAGGGCTTACTCAGGCTGAGGTTGCGGATTTTCTTGGAAT
>JAFTIV010000098.1 GCA_017456685.1 Clostridia bacterium
AAAGAGTTTCGTAAGAATTGAGAACCTTTTCCATCTTTTTACACCTCCTATGGACATAAGACCGACAAATTGAAAGATTTTTTGCCGGTAGGAGCAGATGCTTACGCACCTGTTCGGTGGTATTTTATCACAGATTATTTAAGTTGTCAACATTATTTTCAAAAAAATATAAAATTTATTAAAAATATTGATTTATTATATTTTATATGATAAAATTATTTAAGTAAACAATTTTGGGAGTATTTTCAAATATGAAGCTTGTAAATATATATACCGACGGCTCGTGCAAGTGTAATCCTGGTCCTGGTGGCTGGTGCGCTATTTTAGTCTATGGCTCGCACGAAAAAATGATTTCTGGAGCCGAGGCACGAACAACAAACAACCGAATGGAGCTTACCGCCATAATAGAGGCCTTAAAGGCTCTTAAGGAGCCCTGTGAGGTTATCCTCACCTCCGACTCGAAATATGCGCTTGACGCGCTCAAAAACGGCTGGGCGAGCTCGTGGAGGGCAAATAATTGGAAAAAGGCGGACAAATCAAAGGCGCTCAACCCCGACCTTTGGGAAATTCTTTTAGACGAGGTTGAAAGACACCAAATAACCTATGAATGGGTAAAGGGACATGCCGGTCACCCTTACAACGAAAGGTGCGACAAGGAAGCACAAGCGCGTGCCGATTCTGTTGCGCCACCTAATGAATAAAAGAGGAGACGATGCTATTTCGTCTCCTTTTATATTTGCATCACAAAAAAGGAACGGATTGATCCGTTCCTTTTAGCTTTTATTCGCCTGCCTGCTCTACAAGAGATGCATAGAAGTCCTTAACCTCAATACCATAGTTAGCCTCAAGTCTGTTAGCTCTACTATCGTTATTGATGTAATACTTAGCAACATCATATACAGATACAGTTCCGTCATTGTTTCCTGCGATAGCCTTACCTGCTGTTGTAACCTCAGCATATGCTTCATCAGTGGACTCAATAAGGGTTATAACTGAGAACTTAAACTCATCGCTTGGCTTTGCGTTCTTTACTACAAGTGAGAAGGTGCCATTTGTTCTATAGGTATTCTCTGCTGCGCCATCACCATAAATTTTAATTTCCTTTTTCGTCTCGCCCTTTTGAACAACAGCTATTACCTCAACAGTATAGCCCTCCGACTCAATTTCCTTAACCTTACTAAGGTTCATCTTGAAGTTTGCTCTTGCGGATACGAAATCGGTGTATCTAATTGTCCAGTCTTGAGATGAAACAATCTTAGGATCTGCCTTTGGAGATTCTTGAGTTCCCTCAGCCTCATTTATATGGTTGCAAACCTCACAAATATAAACCTTTGTACCAGTATGGGTATAGTCAGCCTTATCGTCTTCCTTTTCTTCCCATTTATACTTATGCTCGCCCTTGGTAGGTGTTGAGAATTCCTCTGTCTTTGCAGTACAGCCAGGAGTTGAGCACTCATTATACGAGATACCAGTTACGCCACAGTTAGGTGCTAATACCACCTTTTCTCTATCAAAGACGTGCTTGCCAGTTGCGAGAGCAACCTGCTTAACGTCTGTGTTACACTTTGTACAATGCTTTGTTACGATACCATTGCTGAAGCAGGTGGCTTCTGTAATAACGGTTACCTTATCCTCTGTAGGATTATTAGGGTCCTTTTCAAATGTATGAGTAACTACCTTAGCATCTGTACGCATTGCCTGACAGCGTATGCACTTGCCACTAAAGGTGGTTGTACAGCCATCAACGGTACCTGATGCGATTGCCTCATCAGTAAACAAGCACTCGTGTGCGCCAAGCTTGAACTCGGTAAATACTAGTCCTGTGCCACCAGCCCACTTTGCGCTCTTAATTGTGACAACAATCTTCTTAACATCCAAGCCGTAAACCTCACCGGTAAATACGAGCTTAGCATATCCGCCTGAGCACTCGAAGTTGGCCTTCTCAACGAGCTTAACACTATTGCCATCAGCGCCGATGAAATCTACCGAGAAGGTGTTGTTATTTGAGAATACATAAAGCTCTGCCATTGTAATGGTATATACCTGGTCAAGCTCAATTGTGAGTGTACTATAGTTAACATCCTTGATAGCTACCTCGTTCTCTCCAAGCTCCTTGAGCTTAGCGAGAACAGTTTCATCTATAACTGTATCAGCAGGGAAAATAACCTCGTTGTTTCTCTTCAGCTCATATGCCATGGTCATGCCAATCACTTTGTCATCAACTGGATAATTAGTAGAATACCAGCCTGTACCGCACCAGAAGTTGCCTGGTTGCCATGTCGCAGTTTCAATCACTCCGTCGAAGAGATCATTCAAATCTCTGTCTTCGCTTGGGACCTGAGTAACTATCATATCATTACCAGTCTTTACATCCTCGGTAACGGTAAAGTTATTCATTGTAAGTGGGAACTCTGTATCGCTAAGAATAAGTCTATCCAAAGCCTTTGAGCCTCTACCACCACAGCCAGGAACAATACAAGGTCCCTCAGCCATACCAGTAGCGGTTGTTGTAGGAGCTTGGATTACTGTCCACTCCTCAACGGTGTGCTTGCTTGTTCTTTCCTGCTTCTCTGCACCGCATTCGCAGTCGTAGAAGTTCTTACCATTAGATGTACAGGTTGATGGAATAGAGATTTCCTCATCAAGAACCCAGTTATGAGCTCCTATTTCCTTATAAACCTCTACCTCACGGAAGTACGCACCACCATAAGAATCGGTTTTACCTTGAATGATCAAGGTTGAAACTGAAACCTTAGGGAATTCAAACTTTGCCTCCTCCAAGATCTTCATAACCGCGCCCTCAGCATTTGTTTCCAAGAGTGAAACAGGCTCAGACTTATAAACCTCGTTACCAAGATCATCATAAAGAAGGATTTGAACGCTCTTTACTGCACTGTATGCGTCAGCTGTATGCTCGTAACCGCACTTGCCACACTTACCTGTGCCATTTACATAGAGGTCAACATTTGTAATCTCATATGGCTTACCAAATTTAAGGATCCAGCTAAAGCTTGGGCTCTTAGGGCTATGAGCAACCTGATCCTTGCTTCCGTCGTTTATGAGAGCCTCGTTAATAGCGAAGAACCATTGTCCCTCATATGTAACGTATGCCTCACTTGCAATGTTCTGCTTGTCAATTGTACATTTTGCCTCTTCCTCATCGTTCTGTGGTGCTGGAACATCATCTGTAGCGAGCACGCTAAGAGCGGAAAAAGGAATGAGCATTAACAAAGCGAGAACGAGTGATAAAAATTTTTTCATTTTGTAATGTCTCCTTGAATAATAATTTTTACAACATTATTTTAACACACGCGAGGGGTGAAAATCAAGTCTTTTCTAAAAATGCGTTC
>JAFTIV010000099.1 GCA_017456685.1 Clostridia bacterium
GAGAACAAAGAACGGTCGTTGTAAAGAGTATAGATTACGATAGCGGAAGAATGTATACTTCACCAAGAGAGCTTTTTGGCACTTGGGAGGAAAATGCCTCAAAATTCACTACAGGGCAGACCGTTTCTGGAATTATAAGAAGCGTAGAGGACTATGGCGTTTTTGTCGAGCTGACTCCAAATCTTGCGGGTCTTGCCGAGCTAAAGGACGGCGTTGTCTCAGGACAGGGGTGCGCCGTATATATAAAGAGCATAGTGCCCGAAAAAATGAAAATAAAGCTCGTAATTATTGACACATATGAGGCTCAATTGCCACAAAAGCGTCCCGAATATTTTATAGATACCGACAAGGTAACACACATTGATTACTGGCGCTATTCTCCAAGCGTATGTGATAGAGTGGTCGAAACAAAATTTGAATAAGAAAAAGCAGATGCAATCAAGCATCTGCTTTGCTTTTATTCCTCATCTGGCAAGCTATCATCGTCAGCATCGTCTGGCTCGCCATCGGCGCTTGTGTTATCTGTATCCTCGCTAAAGGCATACGGGCCAATAGGGTTAGTGTCAAGCATAAAGCTTGATACAGGTGGACGCCTTTTTATAACCTCTACAATCTTGAATTCGAACCAGAAGGTGCTACCCTCACCGAGCTCACTTGATACACCAAAGCGACAATTGTGAAGAAGCAATATGTTCTTAACAATCGAAAGACCAAGACCTGTGCCGATTTTAGCACGCGTGTGGATCTTGTCAACCTTGTAATATCTGTCCCAAATAAGAGGTAAGTCCTCGTCGCTTATTCCCATACCTGTATCAGTTACAGAAATTCTAACAATATCATCGGTAACAGCTTGCGAAACAATTACTCGCTTGTCGTTGCCTGTGTAGTTAATCGCATTGTTTATAAGGTTGTAAACAACCTGCAAAATACGAACCTCGTCAGCCATTACATAAATGTCCTCACGGTTATCAAAGCTTATGCTATAGCCATTGTGCGAAATAAGATGGTCATAGCGCTCAATCGTTTTGTTTATGACATCGGTAATGTTTAGCCTTTTAACATCAAGCCTTTGAGTTCCCGATTGAAGCTTGGAAACATTTAGAAGATCGTTTACAAGAGAGGAAAGGCGCGCAGTCTCGTCAATGATAACCTGCATATTCTCAGGCGTATTTTCACCCGGAATATCACGCATAACCTCGCTATAGCCCGAAATCATCGTAAGAGGCGTTCTAAGGTCATGCGAAATGTTCGCAATAAGGTCCTTTTGCATTCTGTCGAGCTTCGATAGCTCCTCAACCGTGTGATTAAGGGTTCTTGCAAGCTCTCTTGCCTCAAGCGGTCCTCGCTCTTCAAAATGAACATCATAGTTTCCCCTTGCAAGCTCCTTTGCCTTGTTGCTTATATCAGCAATAGGAGAGGACATATGCTTTGATACAATGTATGCAACAATAAATGCCGCAAAGGTCATAAATATAGAAATAACTATAAGCTGGGAGCGAATAGTTCTCACCGTCGCATCAATAGGCTGAATAGACGAGTTTAGAATGATAAGAATGGTGTCCCCGCTTGCGTTTTGAGTTGCGGTAACACTAATTATATGGTCGGCTTCAATATGAGGAATGTCACCCTCAAAATCTTCAGGGTTAAAGCTTGAGTTATCAAAGCGGTCCTTATCAAGCACCTCTATGTAAATACCGCCATTTTCGTTGGCTCTCTCAAGCCAATTATTATATAGGTCCTGATTGTAGTTGATAGAGTGCATAATACAATCAAGCTCATCATTATGGACATCACAGTCGTTTAGCACAATATAGCCTTGTGAGGCATTTACAACCTTTATGCAGGCATTGTGATAGTTGGAAAGCCCAGAGACGAGCGCGCTCAAATCCTTGTTGTCTATGTTTTCGCTAATATTATCGCTTGCATCAAGCGCAGCATATTTCTTTACAAATTCATAAAAGGTAGAAAGAAATACCGTTTGAGTAAGCCATAAAATCAAAAGCATAAAAAGAATGAGCGAGAGCATTGAGATGAAAATCTTAGCTCCAATCGAACCAAATCTTGATTTTAGCTTAATTTTCATCTGCATATTCAAATCTATATCCTACACCGCGTATAGTAACTATAAAATCTGCGTACGGACCAAGGCTTTTGCGCAAAATCTTTATGTGCGTATCAAGTGTTCTGTCATCGCCAAAGAAATCGTAGCCCCAAACATCACTAAGAAGCTTGTCTCGAGTAAGGGCAATGTTCTTATTTCTAAGCATATAGAAGAACAAGTCATACTCCTTAGGCGACATATCAACTCTTTCCCCGTCAACATATACAAGCCTTGCAGTAAAGTCAATAACAAGACCACCATTTGCCAAGGATAAAACCTCGTTTTTAACAGTGGCAGGAGCATCAGCATTGCTCCTTGAGCGCTTCAAAATCGCATTAACCCTTAGCATGAGCTCCTTTGGAGAAAAGGGCTTAATAACATAGTCGTCAATGCCAATCTCAAAGCCGTTTATTTTATCATACTCCTCGCCTCTTGCAGAGAGCATAACAATAGGAACATTTGAAAACTTTCTAATTTCTCGACAAGCAGAGAAGCCGTCAAGCTCGGGCATCATAATGTCCATAATAACAATGTCAAATGAATTGTTTTTTAACTGAATAAGCGCTTCCATACCATTTGAGGCCTCGGTAACCGCATGTCCCTCAAATTCTGCGTATTTACGGATGAGCTTTCTAATCATTTCCTCATCATCAGTAACCAATATGTTGTACATTTGTCATCACCTCATAAAAATAATAGCATATATTATATAAAAAGTCAATAGGGAGAAAATGCGGCACTGTGAAGGGTGCCGCATAGGTGACTGCTGAGCAGTCTATATAAAAAGGAGAGAGATAAATGCTTAATAAGGCTTTTGATACACTGTAAGAGTAACAGTTAAGAAGGCATTGCCTCTTTTAATAACCGTCTCGATTGTATCACCAGGCTTTGAGTCCCGCATAATCTTACGAACATCCTCAAGGGTTGAAATATCAATTCCGTTCATAGCAAGAATAATATCCTGCTTTTGAATGTTGTTGCTGTTGTAGCCCGCATCAATGTCGTGAACATATACATAAGAGCCACCAAAGGCATCTGTAGCGCTTGCAACGGTTATGCCAAGATAAGGACCCTCAATTAGGTAATCCACGATTTTTCTTACATCGTTAGATGGAATTGCGAAGCCTATGCCCTCAATGCCACTACCCATTGATTTTGCGTTTATAATTCCAATAAGCTGTCCTCTCATATTGAAAAGACCGCCACCTGAATTTCCTTGGTTAATTGCTGCGTTTGTCTGTAATAGAGTAAATACCTGTCCGTCAATCTCAACCTCACGGTCAAGCGCACTTATAATTCCGTTAGTGCAAGAGCCACCAAGCTCACCAAGAGGGTTTCCAATTGCAATAACCTCTTGACCAAGAGTTAAATAGTTAGAGTCTCCAAAGCTAACTCCCTTTAGTGTGTTGGTTGTGTCAACCATAAGCACCGCAATGTCACCCTGAGAATCAGAGCCACGAACGCGAGTTACAGGGTATTCCTTGCCCTCGGTTGTTCTTATAGCAATTCTATTTGCAATAGCGCCAGAATCGTTTTCAACAACATGCGCATTTGTTACAATGTAATAGCCAGCGGGATTTCCGTCTATTTTGTAGGAGCCAATAATAACACCACTACCTGCACCCTCGCTAAGAACAGTGCTTCCTGATACGAATTGAGCCTTTATGTCAACAACGCTGTCCTTTACAGCATATATAACCTCGCTGTAGCTTTTATAATCCTCAGTAGTACCCGCAGGAGTTGTTGCTGACGGGTTTTTAGGCGTTGAGGGCTGAGATGTTGGAGAAGAGAATATAAGACTTTCTACATTTTTAGTATCGACAGTCCTTGAGGAAACCCTTCCAACTATTATAAAACCAAAAATAGTAGTCAAAAGGATTAAAACGCTGAAAAATGCGCAAACCAAAATAACGACAAGATTTGTATTTTTTCTTTGTCTTGATTGATATGAATATGGATTTTCATTAAAGCCGTCTGGGTCGTTTTGAAAATCATTATAAATAAAATCAGCCATTTTTGTTCTCCTTTTGCTTGATTTGTGAGTATATTCTAACACGCGAATGTGATAGTTTTTTGAACATTAAGAGAAAATTAACTGAAAATATTAAAAAAATCTTGCATTTTTTATATTATTGTGTTAAAATAGCCAATGTAAATAACAAAAACAAGAAATGCAAGGAAAAAGTTTGCTTTGACAAGGGTCTGGTATTTAGAGAGGCGCCTCGTGGCTGTAAGGGTGCTTGCCAATGTGTCAAATGCGTTTCGCTTTGGAGCAGGTCTGCTGAATAATAGTAGGTAGGCACGGGTGTCCCGTTACAGACTAAGGAAGTGATTGCTTCTTAAGGGCCTTATGGCTAAATTTGGGTGGTACCGCGGACCTTGTTCGCCCCTGTCGTTGTGACAGGGATTTTTTGTTTTTTGCAGAAAAAGGATATTTTAAAATAGGAGATTACAATAATGAAAGAAAAACTTGACGCGTTGCTCCGCGAGGGAGCAGCAAGGATTCAAGGGGCTCAAACAGAGTCTGCGCTTCAAGAGGTAAAGACAGAGCTTCTTGGTAAGCAAGGAAGTATTACAGAGCTTCTTAAGGAAATTCCAAAGCTTGATGTTTCCCTTCGTCCCGAAATGGGAAAGGCGGTAAATCAGGTAAAGGCGCTTCTTACAGAGCAAATTGAGGGACGCAGAGAGGAGCTTAAGCTCAAGGCATCTCAAATTTCCCCTGATTTTGACTGCACTCTTCCTGGAATTGAGCCAAAAATAGGCGGACTTCATCCAATAACTCAAATGTGCTATGACCTTAATGATGCCTTTCGTTCAATGGGCTTTGAAATCTTTAGCGGTCCTGAAATCACAAGCGAATATTACGCATTTGACAATCTTAATTTCCCACCAAATCACCCAGCAAGAGAAAGCATGGACACCTATTGGCTTGAGGGACACGATAGCGGAGAGGCAAATGACAAGCTCTGCCTTCGTCCTCATCTAACAGGAGACAGCGTTCGTTATATGCAAACACATAAGCCCCCTTATCGCTTTGTATATCCGGGCAGAGTTTATAGAAATGAAACAACAGATGCTCGTCACGAAAGGGCATTCTTCCAATATGAGGCACTTATCGTAGATAAGGACTTTACCTACACCGCAGGAAAGGTAATGATAAAGAGTATCCTTTCAAAGGTATTCGGCAGAGATGTGCCAGTTAGAATGCGCGCAGGCTTCTTCCCATTTGTTGAGCCAGGCTTTGAAATTGATATGGGATGCCTCGTTTGCAATGGTAAGGGCTGTAGCGTTTGTAAGCATGTAGGCTGGATTGAGATTATGCCAGGTGGTACACCTCATCCAAATGTTCTTCGTGCCGCAGGACTTGACCCTGATGAATATACAGGCTTCTATGTAAACATAGGTCTTGATAGACTTGTTATGATGCGTTATGGTGTTGATGATGTTCGTCTTTTCCATAGCACAGACCTTCGCTTCTTGAAGCAATTCCGTTAAGGAGGAACGAAAGAGTAATGAAACTTTCTTTAAATTGGATTAAGGATTATGTAAAGCTCCCCGAGGATATGGACCTTTCCAAGCTCGCCTACGACCTTACAATGTCAACCGTTGAGGTTGAGGGCGCAGAGAGCCTTGCTGAGCGCTTTGATAAAATAGTAGTAGGAGAAATCAAGGAGGTTCTTCCTCACCCAAATGCCGACAAGCTTCGCGTTTGTAGAGTTGATATCGGCGATGGTGAGATAAAGGACATCGTTTGTGGTGGAAGCAACCTTGAGGCAGGAATGAAGGTCGTTGTTGCGTGCCCAGGCGCTATGGTGCGTTGGCACGGAGAGGGCGAGCCTGTTGAGATTAAAAACGCAAAGCTTCGCGGAGTTCAAAGCTTCGGTATGATTTGCGCCTCAGTTGAGGTAGGACTTGCAGACCTTTTCCCAGCAGGTGACGACCACGAAATTATGGACATCACCGCATTCGATGCAGTAGCGGGAACACCTCTTGCCGTAGCTCTTGACCTTGATGATATAATTCTTGAGATTGATAATAAGTCAATGACAAATCGCCCCGACCTTTGGGGACACTACGGTATCGCAAGAGAGCTTGCAGCTCTTTACGACCTTGAGCTCGTAGACCTTGGAGAATATACTCCCAACGCTTGCGAGGAGTACGATGTAAGAATAAAGGACGAGCAAAGATGTCCTCGTTACATCGGTGCACGCATTGAGGGACTTGGCGTTAAGCCATCGCCCTTCAAGATGCAAAGCCGTATTTGGAGAGTTGGTATGCGTCCAATCAACGCGCTTGTTGATATTACAAACTATGTAATGCTCGCAACAGGTCAGCCAACACACGCATTTGACTCTAATCATATCATCGACCATATAGAAATTCGCAGAGCAGAAGAGGGCGAGAAGCTCCAGCTTCTCAATGACAAGGTGCTTGAGCTTTCAAGCGATGACCTTGTAATTGCTGACGCAGAGGGAGCAGTTGCTCTTGCTGGCGTTATGGGTGGTGCAAAGGACTCAATCCTTCCCGAAACCACAAGCGTTATTCTTGAGGTTGCAAACTTTGAGTCGCGCGGAATTCGCAGAACAGCGCTTCGCTATGACAATCGTACAGAGGCTTCCTCTCGCTATGAAAAGGCAGTTGACCCAGAGCGCTGTGACCAAGCACTTTCTCTTGCTATGAAGCTTTTTGCTGAGCTTTATCCTGAAATGAGGGTTACCGCCTTCAACGACAAATACCCAACAAAGCTTGAAAGAAAAGAAATTGATGTTGATTTCGAATGGCTCGACAGACGACTTGGCAAGCGTATTCCTCAAGAGGTTGTAGCAAGAAAGCTCGGCACAATGGGCTTTGATGTTACCTTTACCGACAAGGGAATGCACATAGTAGTTCCAAGCTGGCGTTCAACAGGAGATGTGTCGATAAAGGCCGATATTATGGAGGAGGTAGCCCGTATGTACGGCTACGAGAACTTCGAGGCTACAACAATTACAACATCATTTGATGGTGCTATAAATCAGCTTGAGGTTGACCTTGTTCGTAAGATAAAGGAATATCTCGCATTTCGTTGCAATATGCAGGAGATTTTCACCTATCCTTGGATGAGCGAGGAGTTCGTAAACGCACTTCTCCCATCAACAGACGGGGTTTTGGCGCTTGCAACACCACCATCACCAACCGAAAGGTATATTCGCTCCTCGCTTCTTCCTAACATTTGTAAGGCAATTGTTAAGAACGAGCGTAATTTTGACGAGTTCGATATCTTCGAGGAGGCTCAGGTATTCCTCGATAGTGATTATACTGAAAATTATAAGGGCGAAAGGCTTCCTCGTCAAGAAAAGCACCTCGGCTGTGCATTCGTTGGAGGCGCAGACAAGGTTAGCGAGCTTTTCCGTCACGCAAAGGGTGTTATTGAAATGATGCCTCGCTATACTCATATGGATGGCTTCACCTTTGAAAAGAACGAGAAGCCATACTGGGCTGATGAAACTGTATGGCAAAATATCTACCTTAATGGTGAAAAAATCGGTGACATTGCACTTCTTTCAAAGAAAAACGCACTTGCCTGCGGTATAAAGGTGCTTTCAGCTATTCTTGTTGAGCTTGATATGGACGCACTCAAGCCCTTTAAGTCGAGAACTAACCGCTATGTAAGGCTTCCTGAATTCCCAATGAACGATTACGACATTTCCTTCCTCGTTGACTCAATGACTAAGTGGAGCGAGATTTACGAGGCTATAATGACGAAAAAGAACGAGCTTCTTCACGATGTTCGCTTCGTTGATGAATACAAGGGCAAGCAAATTCCAGAGGGTAAAAAATCTGTAACTATCCGTCTTGTTATCGGCTCGGGAGAGAAAACACTCACAGGAGACGAAATTGAGGCAGTTGCTAAGAGCGTTATGAAAAAACTCGCAAAGACAATCGGCGCCGACATTAGAACTAACTAAAATAAAAAGGGCTATCTTGGCGCACCTACGATAAAGCAGGTGCGCCAACTCTATTCGCCTTCGGCGAGTGATATGCACTTCGTGCGTGATATGTCCTTTGGACATGATATGATGCTTGCGAAGCAAGCACGTTGGAAGTGACAAGGCGAATAGAATATCACTGCGACC
>JAFTIV010000100.1 GCA_017456685.1 Clostridia bacterium
CACTTTTCACTCTTCACTTTTCACTCTTCATTCCCCCGCCCCCTTTAGAGTAAGGGGGGACAGCGTAGCAGGGGGGATTGTAAGCCCGTTCGAGAGAACAGATAGGATAGGCTTCCATCAAATATAAATCAACGAAAACAGTGCGCAGGCGCGTTTTCTACCTTTTTTCTTCACTCTTCATTTCACCGCGAAGCGATTTCATCTGCAGAGCAGATTTCAACCACGCACCGCGTGGATTTCAACCATACGGAGTATGGATTTCATTGCAGAGCCCCGCTCTGCCTCAGGAGGACCTTATGGTTATATTTTTACTTGACAGGCTTGGAACGCCGAAAAACGAATACATAGTTGACAAAATCGCGACGGATGTGGCAAACGGCACACCCGCCTTTTGGCTTGTTCCTGAGCAGAGGGCGGTGCTTTGCGAGCGCACTCTTGCGCTAAAATTAGACCCAAGCGCACAGCTTATAGCTGAGGTTTTGAATTTTACAAGGCTTGGAAACAAGGTTTTCCGCGAGAGTGGCGGACTTAAGCACAATTACATAACAAGAAGCGGAAAAAGCCTCATTATGTATCGCGCGCTTTGTCAGGTTAGAGCCTCTCTTGAGGAGTACACCATACCAAGGGGCAGAGAAAGAGGCTTTGTTGACCTTTTCCTTGATGCGGTTGGAGAGATTAAGTCCTACTGCGTGTCCCCTGCCGAGCTTGAGGGGGCAAGCGCGAGCATAGAGAGTCCTCGCCTAAGAGGCAAAATAGCCGACCTTGTGCGCGTTTTCGGCAAGTATAACGAGCTTTTGACGAGCGCATATAGCGACCCTTATGATGATTTGATAATGCTCGCTGAAAAGCTTGAGCAAAACAGGCTTTTTGAGGGAGCGAATGTTTATATAAGCTCATTTGACGGCTTTACGGGCGCGCAAATGAAAGCCCTACAGAGGATTTTCGAGCAGGCGGAAAATGTGTATGTCGCGCTCGATATGCGTACAAGCGATATAGGAAAAATTCAATATCTAAAGCTTACCGAAACGCTAAGAGCCCTTGAAAATCTTGCAAAACGGGCAGACCAAGAAATCAAAAGAGAGCACCTCGGGGGCAGGACCTATCACGAAAACCCCTGCCTTGACTACCTTAGCGACAATGTGTGGGCCTTTGGCGCGCCACCCTATGAGGGAGAGGTAAGCGGAATTACCCTTATGCGCCCAAGCGACGAGTTTGACGAGTGCGAAAGAGTTGCAGGCAAAATTAAGGAGCTTGTAATGAATGGCGCAAGGTACGGTGAGATTGCCGTAATTATGCGAAGCGCAGACACATATCGCGGTATAATAGACTATTGCTTTGACAAATATGATATACCCTATTATGCTTCGGTAAGCACCGATATTACGCTAAAGCCCTTAATTCGCTTTATCTTTTCGGCAATAGGCGCATCGAGCGACTACAACACAAGAGATATAATTTCATTTATAAGAAGCGGTTATGCGGGAATTTCCTATGACGATGCGGACGAGCTTGAGAGCTACATTTACCGCTGGGGAATTTACGGCAAGCGCTTTGAAAACGACGACTTTTGGTCGGCTAATCCCGACGGCTACGAAACCGAGACAACCGATGAGCAAAGGGCGCGCCTTGGCAGAATAAACGACACAAGGGCGCGCGTAATCAAGCTTCTTTTACCGCTTCGCTCAGCGCTTCAAGGGGGCTCAAGCGCTCCTGAGCTTTGTCGCGAGCTTTATAATTTACTACTCACCCTCAAGGTAAGAGAGACAATTAAGGCGGAGATGGAGGGCGCAAAAAGCGCAGAGAAGAAGGAGCTTAGTCAGCTCTATCGTGCAACAATTCGTGCCCTTAGCGAGGTTGCAGACATAATGCCCGATGAGCCCATTGACAAGGAGGGCTTTGTCGCGTCGCTTTCGTATGTTTTAAACGAGGTAAAAATAGGAACTATACCAACAGGAGAGGACAATGTCACAATCGGCGAGGCGGGCGCGCTTCGCACAGAGAGCATAAAATACGCGTTCGTTATAGGCGTATGTGAGGGAAGCTTTCCTCAGGTCGTGCAGGGTGGCTCGTTCTTTAGTGATAGCGACAAAAAGGAGCTTAAGAGGCTGAAAATCAACCTCTCGGCTGGCACGGACATTCGCGCAGACGACGAGCTCTTGAACTTCAAAAACAGCATAGCCATAGCCTCTCAGGCTCTTACCGTGAGCGCACCCTGTGGCGATATTAAGGGTGCAAAGAGAGAGCCAAGCATGGCTTATCGCAGAATAATAGAGCTATTCCCCGCCCTTGAGGGGGCACAGGAGAAGGACAGAGGCGTGCTTGACAAGCTCTACACAGAGAAAATCGCACGCGAATATAGCACGGGGGAGACGCCTGAGGCGCACGCAATTCGTAAGCACCTTGGGATTAGCGAGCGCACAGGCGAGGCAAGCTACTCAAATGACGAGCTTTCAATTTCCCCGAGCAGTATGTCCGCTATTTTGAAAAACAGACTATACCTTTCACAGTCGAAAATCGAAAAATTTGTCGGCTGTCGCTTTGCGTACTATTGCAAGTATGCGCTAAAGCTAAAGGACAGCGAGAAAATCAGCTTTGGTGCGCGCGAGGTTGGAGTGCTTACGCATAGCGTGCTTGAGCATTTCCTAAGACAAATGAAGGGCGCAGACCCTAAAAAGCATCTAACCGACGAGGAAATAAGCGAAGCTATTGACGAGATAACCGATGATTATATTCGTCTTTTATACCCACAGGGTGAGCCCACAAGCAAGCTAAAGCACCTTTTCGCAAGGCTTAAGAGCAATCTTTTGGTGTATATAAGAGAGCTTGAGGAGGAAAGGGAGCAGAGCGACTTTGTCCCTGAGCTCTTCGAGATTAAATTTTCAAGGGAAAACGGTATTGAGCCACTTTGCTTCGACCTTGGCGACGGCAGAAAAATCACCCTGACGGGAACGGCTGACCGCGTCGATGTCTATGAGCGCGAGGGCAAGCTTTATTTGCGCGTTGTTGACTATAAAACAGGCGAGAAGGCGTTCTCGTTTGACGAGTTTAGAAAGGGGCTTCAGCTTCAATTATTTATATATCTGTTCACTCTGTGTAGCGAGGACAGCCCGAGACTTAAAGAGACTCTCTTTGGCGAAAGAGCCAAGGAGCTTGAGCTCGTGCCAGCGGGGGTTATGTATTACCCTATGGAGCTTGGCAAGGGAAAAATCGAGGCGAGCACCAAAATCGGCGAACAAGAGGAGCGCGAGGCAATTAAGGCGCTGGCAAAAAGGCGCGGAGTGTTCCTTGATGATGAAATAGTGCTACGCGCACAGGACAAGGAAATGAAGGGAAGATTTCTTCCCAAGAAGGGCAACAATAAAAAATATTACTGCACAAGCGAGCAATTTGACGATTTAAAGGGCGAGCTTGAGAGTATTTTAAGAGAAATAGGCAAGCAAATGCTCGATGGTAACGCATTGGCAAGGCCCGAGACCGAGGGCGAGCACGGACAATGCTCATACTGCACAAACAGAGCAATCTGCAGAAGGAGGAGAAAATGAGCGAGAATAAAAATGGCTATGTAGCAACCCCTGCTCAGGCTCGCGCAAAATCCTTCAAGGGAGCAGACCTTCTTGTGTCAGCAGGCGCAGGAAGCGGAAAGACCACGACCCTTGCCGAGAGAATAACAGAGGAGCTTGCCTTGGGGCAGAGCCTTTCACGAAAGCTCGTTGTAACCTACACAAACGATGCAGCAAATGAGCTTCGTGCTAAGATAAGCTCGGCACTCACCGCCCTTTTGGCGAGCGACAAGAGCAATCAAGCGCTTGCGACACAGCTTGTGGAGCTTGCGAGCGCCGATATATGTACAATAGACTCCTTTTGCCTTAAAATAGTGCGCGAGAGCTTCGAGCTTCTGTCGCTTGACGGTGGCTTTAAGATGGCTGACGAGAGCGAAACAGAGGTGCTTTGCCGTGATGCTATGGACGAGGTTATCGACACATTGTACGAGGAAAGAGGCGACGACAGGAGCTTTCTTGCCGTGTGCGAGTGCTTTGGTGCGTTTTCAAGCGAGCAAAGGCTAAAGGACGACCTTTTAAAGCTTTATAAGCATCTTGTAACGACAAAGGACGGGCTAAATACATTGCTTGAGGCAAAAAGCCTTGATGGTGATTTTATCGACACCCCCTACGGTGCAGTGATAAGGCACTATGCGATTTGCATATGTAGGCACTACATACAATTCTTTGAGCGCGCGCTCGAGGAAATAAAGGACAATAGCGAGGCTATGAACGCGTATGGTGATGCCTTTGGAGCAGACCGCGATTTTGCAAGAGAGCTTGAGAGCGTTGCCAAAAACGGCACATATGCGCAAATAGGCGCACAGATAGAGACCTATTCACCCGTGAGCCTTAAATCAACGACTGATGTTGAGGGCGTAGATACAAAAAGGCTTACAGATACCCGCAACAGCTTTAAGAGCGCAATACGAAAGACCCTTAAGGAGCTATTTTGCCTAAGCGAGGACCAAATCAAGTGGGCTTATGAGCAAAATAGCGAGATGTGTCGCGCACTTTACGATGTTTTGAAGCTCTTTGAGAGCGAGTACACAAAAAAGAAAAGAAGCGCCTCTGTGTGCGATTTTAACGATATTTCGTACTATGCACTTAAGCTACTGTACGACGAGAACGGAGAAAAAAGCGCCCTTGCACGCGAGATAGCAGAGCGCTACGACGAGGTCTATGTTGACGAGTATCAGGACACAAACTATATACAGGACAGAATTTTCTATGCAATTTCACGCCAAAATCGCTTCCTTGTAGGCGATATAAAGCAGAGCATTTATGCGTTTCGCTCGGCTGACCCGTCGATTTTCTCGGGCTACCGCAGAGGCTTTACCCCGCTTCCTGTTGAGGAGCAAATTCCTATGCCCTCAGCCGAGGAGCTAAGAAGGGACCCTAATTTTAAGGGCGCGCAGATTGCAATGAGCGAGAATTTCCGCTGTGATGAAACGATAATCGACTTTTCAAATGCTGTTTCAAATCATATGTTCCTCTCATCAAATGGTATTCCGTACGATAAGAGCGATGAGCTGAAGTTTAAAAAGCCCGACTGCGACTATGTGCCCGATAAGGCAGAGGTTTACCTGATTGATAAGAGCGCAACGCTTAGCGACGACGAGGACGACGAGGCGCTTACCGCCGAGGCGGAATTTGTTGCACAAAAAATAGCGGAGCTTTTAAGCACTAAGGCAAAGCTTGCAAACGGAAAGCAGATAGAGCCCGAGGACATTACAATTTTGCTTCGTGGCTTTAGCCGTCCTGTGTCAATTTATCGCTCTGCGCTTGAAAAAAGAGGAATACCAAGCGTTTATAGAGGCGACGAGAGATTTTTTGAAAAGGCAGAGGTTTTGCTCGCCCTGTGTGTATTAAATGCAATTGATAACCCTATGCGAGATGTCTATCTTGCGGGTGCAATGCGCTCGTGCGTGTTCAATTTCTCGCTTGAGGAGCTTGCGCTCATAAGAAAGGACACAGAGGCTGACAGCCTTTATGGCGCGCTTAAGGAGTATAAGGGTGCGCTTTATCAAAGGGTAAGCGAATTTCTTGAAAGGCTTCAGCACTACCGCGACAGGTGTCGCACCCTTTCGTGCTGTGAGGCGCTATCGCTTATATATGCCGACACAAGCCTTATGACAAGCGCAAGCGAGAGTGAGAGAAGAAGCCTTCTTAAGCTCTACTCAATCGCCCGTAGCTATGAGGCGGGCAAGAACAAGGGGCTCTATGGCTTCCTTCGCTATGTAGAGGGAATTAAGGAGGGCTCAGCCAAGGAAATGCTTGGCGACGACGAAAAGGGAAGCGTGCGCCTTATGTCGGTTCATGCATCTAAGGGACTTCAGTTCGAGGTTTGCTTTGTTAGTGCCTGTGGCGCGCAAATCAATCCAAAGGACGCAAGCGCCGATATGATTTTCGTTGACGGGCTTGGAGTAAATACATATGTTTACCGTCAGGGCGGACTTGTAAAATACAATACCGTGCTTCGTAAGACTGCACAAATCGCGAAAAAGCGCGAGTGCGTCGAGGAGGAGATGCGTATGCTCTATGTCGCAATGACAAGGGCAAGAAGCCGTCTTATAATCACAGGTGCGCTTGACAAGCCCGAGGAGTTCTTAGAGGCTCATAGGGGCGCGAGCGCGAGTGAGTATTCGACCCTTAACCCCTCGTGCTATCTTGACTGGATTTTGCACGCGGTGGCGGACACGGATATTGCCAAGATTGAGATAATAAATCAGGACACGCTAAGAGAGCGAGAGGCGACGATAAAAAATTACGAGCAAGAAGCAAGGGACACAGAGGGCGAGGCGCAGGACATAGACGAAATTCTTAAGACGCGCCTTGAATTTGAGTACCCGTATCAGCACCTTAGCACCCTACCCTCAAAGCTCTCGGTTTCACAGCTTAGCGCGAGCGTGCTTGACAAGGAGCTTGACGATGACGATGGCTATGAGCTTGACGATTTGCCGTCCTTTGCGCCACGGACCGAGGCGGAAGCGAGTGCAACCGACATAGGAACGGCAACGCATACATTTTTGCAGTTCTGCGACTTTGAGCGCCTTGAGGCAAACGGCTTCGAGAGTGAGCTTGAAAGGCTAAGGAGCGAGGAATTTTTATCTCCTGTGGCAAGCGAGCTTGTAAGAGGGGACTTTATTGAAAAATTCCTTGAAAGCGAGCTCTTTGGTGAGATAAAGCGAGCAAAGCGCGTTCATCGCGAGCTTCGCTTCAATATGATGTTCCCAACCGAGGGGCTTTATAAGACCTCACGGCTCGAGGGGCAAAGCGTGCTTGTACAAGGAATTTTCGACCTTGTTCTTGAGAACGAAAATGGCGAGGTTGTTTTAGTTGACTATAAAACGGACGATGTGACCGAGGAAAACTATGAGCAAAAGCTTCCAAGAAGTCACCATTTTCAGCTCAAGTACTACAAGGAGGCTGTTAGAAAAATGTTTAAGCCCAAGACCCTAACGGCAAAAATTTATTCCGTCGTGCTTGGTAAAAGCGTGAGGGTATAACTATTTCCCTGCGGGAATGTCCCGCGGGGGAATGAAGAGTGAAAAGTGAAGAGTGAAAAGTGAAGAGAAAAGGTAGAAAACGCGCTCACGCACTGTTTTCATTGAGTTATCTTTGATGAAAGCCGTCAAGCTCAAATCCAAAAAGCAAGCTTTTTGGATTTCACCGCGAAGCGATTTCATCTGCAAAGCGGATTTCAACCGTCGCAAGACGGATTTCATTGCGGAGCAAGGCTTCGCATTATTAGGAGGATTTTATGTTAAAGCTTGCAACGATATTTACAGACCATATGGTGCTTCAGGCAAACAAGCCGATTAAGATTTTCGGCTCGGGCGAGGGAAGCGCGACTATTGAATTTTTAGGCAAGACCTACGAGGCATATGGAATAGGGGAGAGCTGGTGTATAGCCATTGATGCTATGCCATATGGCGGACCCTATGAGATGAGCTTTGAGAGTGAGGGTACAAAAATCACTCTTTGCGACATCTATGTTGGCGAGGTGTGGGTTGCCTCTGGTCAATCTAATATGGAGATGCCTCTTTTTAGAGTTGACGGTGGACTTACTGAGGCAAGGCTTGCGGAAAACAGCCTTATAAGATTTTTCACCGTGCCAAAGCAATTTAAAAGGGGCTTGGCAATGAAGGGCACTCACTTTTACGAGATGGACTGCATAGACACCCCTTGGCGCCTCTGCACCGAGGAAAGCGCCCTTGGCGTTTCGGCAATCGGCTACACCGCGCTTAAGGAAATTCAAGAGAGGCTCGGCTGTGCGGTTGGACTTATCGAGTGCAACTGGGGCGGACGAAGGATAGAGCCCTTTATAGACAAGAAATATTTCTACGATTACGATTTTCTCCGTCCTCAAATCGAGGAGTACAACGAAATGCTCGCAGAGCTTGACACAGAGGCGTACGAGGAGAGGATTGCAGAGCATATCAAGATTAGAGAGCGCGAGATGGAAAAGCATCTTGATGCACTGCAAATGGTAAGGGAGCGCGGAGTTTGCCCCGCTGTTTGGATTCCCGAGTTCAATGTTCACATTCCCGAGCTTCCACGCGGGCCATATTCGCTTGATGCCCCTGGCACACTCTTTGATTCAATGGTGTCAAAGATAATCCCCTATGGCATACAGGGCATTTTGTGGTATCAGGGCGAGAGCAACAACACCGAAAACTACGCAAAGAAATATCTTGTGTTTACAAAGTGTATGCGCGAGTCGTTTGAAAACGAGGAGCTCTCCTTCTACGCGGTAGAGCTTGCGCCCTTTGACTACAACGGCATTGACGATGAGTTCGTCACCGACCCGAACAACTGGGCGTTTAGGCGCGAGCAACAGATGCTTGCTACCAAGGTTGACAAAAGAAGCCACCTTGTAACAACTCAGCACCTTGGCGACGAGTTCGACATTCACCCAAGGGCGAAAATCGAGCTTGGACACAGAATGGCACTCAAAATGCTAAAGCACACCTACGGCTTTGATATAATAGGCGACCAGCCAACCTATAAAAAAGCCACCTTTGAGCAAAATCGCGTAACCGTAGAGCTTGATAATGCGCAGGGGCTTTACACTCAATATTGGTGGGTGTTTAAGATGTATGTCGCTGACGAGGCGGGCAATATGGAAAGGGCTGAGGTCGAGATTATGGACGACTCTCGCCTGATATTAAAGTGTAAAATGAAAAAGCCCACCGCGGTGCGCTTTGCGTTCCATTCGCATTACAACGGAATGGCGCCCTTCAACCTTGCGGGACTTCCTCTCTCGCCCTTTAGAACCGACGGCTACGACGAGCTTCTTAAGGAAATAGAGGACTTTGCGAAAAACGAATTAAACTGAAATTATAGACACATATCGAGGCAAAAATGGAGCTTAAGGGAAAGAAAATTAACTTTTTAGGAGATAGCATCACGCTTGGCGCAGGTGCGAGCGAGCCGTCAAAATGTCTTGTAGGGCTTTTGAAGGAGCAATGCGCCCTTGCCGAGGCGAGGAATTATGGCGTTGGCAGAACGAGAATAGCAAGGCAAAGCGAAATGAAGGACCCTGTTGCTGACGAGGACTTTCTTATGCGTGCCGAAAAAATGGATAGGGACTGCGATATTATCGTTGTCTTTGGCGGAACTAACGATTTTGGACACGGGCAAGCCCCTCTTGGCAAATTTGAGGACACCGAGCCCTTTACCTTCTATGGCGCGCTTCACTCGCTTATTTTATATCTAATTGAGAATTTTACTGATAGCGAAATAGTCTTTTTGACACCTATGCACCGCCACAACGAGGTCTCGTGCTATGGATGCTGGAAGCCCGAGGGAGTTGAGCAAAGACCGCTTTGCGACTATGTAAAAGCGATAAAAGAGGTGTGCGCGCATCACTCTGTGCCCGTGCTTGACTTGTTTTCAAGTGGCTCAATGCACGGAAACAACCCGATATGGTGCAAGAAATATATGCCCGATGGCTTGCATCCAAACGATGCGGGCTACATAAGGCTTGCACAGCGCGTAAGGAGCTTCCTTGAGGCGCTTTAACGACACAGGGCAGAGGGGAAATTATGCTATACCAAATAAAGGACGGAGCATTTGAATATGGCTCTGTGCCGATTTTAAGAAAAATAAGCTTTGAAATACGCGGAAACGAAAAAATTGCCATCGTTGGCAGAAACGGCTGTGGCAAGACCACGCTTCTCAAAATCATCGCGGGCGAGCTTGAGCTGACTCGCGTTGACGGTGAGCTTGGCACGATTACGAAATCTCCGCGTCTTGTGATTGGCTATCTTACGCAAAACGCGTTTGCTGACCTATCTATAACTGTCGATGAGGCTATGCGCCCGATTTTTGAGGAAATTCTCTCAATGAAGGCGCGCCTTGATGAGCTTCTTGAGAAAATGCAGACAAATAGCGACCCGTCGCTTCTCGACACCTACAACCGCCTACACGAGCGTTTTGAGGACGCGGGCGGTTACTATTACGAAAAGGAATACAATATGCTTCTTTGCGCCTTCGGCTTCTCGCTCGAGGACAAGGGGCGACCCCTGTGTGAGTTTTCGGGCGGTCAGCAGACCAAGCTTGCCTTTGTAAGGCTACTGCTCTCAAAGCCCGACGTGCTTCTGCTTGACGAGCCGACAAACCACCTTGATATAACAACGGTTGAGTGGCTTGAGGAGTATTTAAGGGGCTACAAAAAAGCGGTCGTTGTCGTATCGCACGATAGAATGTTTCTTGACAAAATAGCCGAGGTAGTGTACGAGATTGAGTACGGAGAGACCACGCGCTATGTTGGAAGCTACTCTAAATTCGTTCAGCAAAAGGAGCAGAGCTACGAGCTTCGCCTAAAGGCATACAAGGCACAAAGGGCGGAGATTGCAAGGCTTGAGGCGCTGATTGAGCGCTTCCGCGACACTCCAACCAAGGTTTCGATGACAGATAGCAAGCTAAAGCAGATAGAGCATATGGTCAAGCTGAGCGAGCCAAGGCGCTTTGATACGCGCTCCTTCCGCGCGGATTTTAAGCCAAACCGCGACACAGGCAAGGAGGTTTTGTGCGTAAAGGGCTTGCGTGTTGGCTACACAGAGCCACTTTGTACCATTGATTTTACCCTTTATAAGGGCGACAGAATAGGAATTATAGGTGCAAACGGTCTTGGCAAATCTACACTTTTAAAGACACTTGTCGGCGCTATTGCGCCACTTGGCGGTAGCTTCTCGACGGGGCATCAGGTGGATATAGGCTACTTTGACCAGCACCTTGCTCAATACACGAGCGACAAGAGCGTGCTTGACGATTTCTGGGACGAATTTCCTCGCCTTAGCGAAACTGAGGCAAGGCGCGCCCTTGGTGCGTTTATGTTCACGCAGGACGATGTGTTTAAGTGCGTTTCCTCGCTCTCGGGCGGAGAGCGCGTAAGGCTTGCTTTGTGTAAGCTTTTACAGCAAAAGCCTAATTTCTTGATACTTGACGAGCCGACAAACCATATGGATATGATAGGCAAGGAAACGCTTGAGGCGATGCTTGCCGAGTTCGAGGGAAGTATTCTTTTCGTTTCTCACGATAGATATTTCGTTAAGAAGCTTGCAAAAAGCCTAATAGTCTTTGAGGGCAAGAGCGCGACACATATGAGCTACACCTATGATGAATACCTTGAAAAGCGCACACAGGGTGGGATAAAGTCGCCTGCTGTGACCGAAATAAGCGCCCCTAAGGTGGAAACGAGCGCTAAGGCATCATATAACCTCGGCAAGGAAAAATCAAGGCTTGAGCGCAGAATAACAAAAATAAATGACGAAATTGAGCTTGCCGAGGCTAAGACTGCCAAGCTAAAGCAGGAGATGGAGACGATAACGAGCGACTATGTCCGCCTGTGTGAGCTGACTGAGCAGATTGAGGCGCTCGAGGCAGGGCTATTTGAGCTTCTTTGTGAGCTTGACGAGTGCGAGAGCAGGCTAAAGGAAATCGGTTAATAAAAAAGCCCCTCGGGCTAAAGGAGAAAAATATGAGACTATCAGCAAAAACATTAAAGAGGCTTTATAAGGGCGCACTTTCCTTTAAGGAGGAGGCGGGCTGGCTAACCGCTTATCGCTACACCAAGGCTCAGCTTGATTATATGGCTGACCCTGAGTACGACTGGGGTTGGCGAATGAGGGCTAAATTTACAGGATGCTGTCGCATAGAGCTTAAAACAGATGCTACAAAAATAGCATTTAATTACAAGGCATCGCACTCTCACGAGCGCGCAAATACAATAGACCTATATGTAAACGGAGCGCTTACCGCCATTTACAGAATAGGGGAAAGCTTAAAGGGCAGAGTGGAGTTTTCGCTTCCTGAGGGCACAAAGGCTGTCACGATTTATATGGCAAACGAGAGCGAGCTTCAAATTAAGGGCTTTGAGCTAAATGGCACATATAGGGCAATAAAGACGAGGGGCAAGAGGCTACTTATAATCGGCGACTCAATCACACAG
>JAFTIV010000101.1 GCA_017456685.1 Clostridia bacterium
AACAACAACCTCAATTTGGTCCTTGGTATTGTAGGTTTGATTGAAAACCTCAACATCTCCGCCATCAGGTCCCTTTTCAAAGAACTTTACTGTAAAATTGAAGTCCTGATTTACATTTGATACGGCATTTCCAAGGTTTCTATCGTCCGATATTTTTCCTTCACTTTGAATTGTAAATACAACTCTTGTAAAGTCAAAGGATTCGTCAAAGGTGAAGTAGTCAGTAATGTATCTTTCATTATGCGACGAGCCTACTCCCTCCGTCTTATCTCCGTCAACAAGACGGTCAAGGAAGTTTGCGTGCACCCAACAGACAGCCGTTGTTGTAATTTTCGCATCTTTGGCAATATTTCTCTCTGCTCCAACGCAGGCAGTGCCTGCTCCACCAGCGCCTGCATCATTATCGTCAGCAAGTGCGGTTATAGAAAGAGATAACAAAAGCAAAAGCGCGAGAAAAAGTGTGCAAAGTTTAGTTAGCTTTTTCATAAAAACCTCCTTACAGGAATGCCCCTGTGGGCATATTTCTACAATATAATTATAGCACGCACGCGTTTTAAAGTCAATATACACAATGTACAAATAAGCTCCCCCGCTTTTTGTGCAATGTGAACAAAGATTAGCTTGTAAACTAAAATTTACATAAAATCCGCTGTTTTCTTCCTAAATGGCACAAAAAAGGAGCAAGAATTAAAGCAATTCTTGCTCACAATTTTATGTTATATGACCCTTAAGATGGCTTATTCGTCGTCCTTGGGGGTGTCATCATCGGTGTCCTCGTCAGCATCCTCATCATCGTCAGGATTGCTTACGAAGTCATCACTCGGGTCGTCATTCAAGCCGTCGGTTGGCGAGCCGTCATTGCCTGTGCCGATGCCTGAATAGCCAATGCCAAGACCTGCAAAGGCATTTGTTGTATCATCGCTCTCGCTTTCGTCATACATAGAGCCACCAAATGCAGAGGTTAGCGCCTCTCTTGCTGCCTGCTCCTGTGCCTCAGCCTCAGCCTTTTCCCTTGCAATTCTTTCCTCCTCTTGCGCTCTTAGAATGTCAGCAATACGCTTCTTCTTAGCGTCCATTCTTGGCTTTATTATGAGGAAGCATACAGCAATTATAGCACATACGACTATAACGCTTGCTGATACTACTATAGCGATTATAATAGGTGTATTATCCTCGGGCTCAAGCTTTGGAATAGTTCTCGTTTCGGTTTTTCCGCATTCCTTACAGGTGTAGGTTTCTATACCCTCTGCCTTCTCTGTAGGCTCAAATTTCACAGTTCCCTTGTTTGGGAAGTTATGCTTCGCTGCTTGTCTTTGTGCGTTACATTTATCGCAACGGTCATCACAAGCGCTTGAATACTCATGCTGGATGCTTCTTATAGTGCCACAGTTATTACAATCAGGGTCGCAGAGGCTATCATATACATGCTCTGCTGAGTATGTTGGGTCAGTTTCTGTGGTTCTTACATTACCGCAATCTCTGCATTTAGGAGCGCAGGGATTAGGATAATCGTGAGGAGCAACATTCTCTCTCTTTGTTAAACAAGCATCACAATACTCGTCACAGAGTGAGTCGTTTGTATATCTGTGGCTCTCGGTTACAGTTCTTTGCGCGCCACATTCATCACAAACAATATCACAGGGTGCGTCGTTTGTATAAATATGAGGTGGCACCTCTCTTGTTCCGCGACAGCTATTACATTCAGCATCGCAATTGTTGTCCCATGTATGTGCTACGGTTGTTTCTCTCTTTTCAAAGCAGAGGTCACAATACTCGTCACACGCGGCGCCTTGATAGTAAAGGTGATTTGGGTTTTCAGGAGTTCTACCCTCTGGGCTACCACATTTTTCGCAAACCGTTGCGCAGGGTGCGCGATATGTATGTGGCGCAACTACTCTTGGACGGAAGCAGACATTACAATCCTTGTCGCAATCGTGGTCATACTCGTGTGCGCCCTCATTTTCTTTTGTACCGCATACACGGCATTGCTTGTAGTGAGTTTCAGCATCTACCTTCCAGTCAAATAGGTGCTGTACCATAGGAATATCGTCCTCCTTGGTAGCACCACAGCTACAGCTGTAGTTTCCGCGACCAATCTCAGTACAAGATGGCTTTTTGATTATGGTGCTTTCATCAAGCGTCCAAGAGTGGTTACCCTCGTACTTGTTTGCCTCAATTTCCCAAATTGGATGGTTTGCACTATTGTTACATACGACATTGATTTCTATCATTCTAATAGTTTTTTGATATGTAGAAAGGTCAATTTTTACCTCCTTCTGGCTTGCAGCAGGGGTAATCTCGTAGCTAAGTGGCTCTGTATTATCAACGGGGTAAATATAGATTTCAAGCTTCGCACCAAAGGCTCTATTTGCAAGGCCTGTTGCGCCAGATGCGAGTCCGTCCTTATCGGCGGAGATTACAGTTATAATAACATCCTCAAGGATTTCACCAGTGCCCGGAAATTCAAGCTTTATAGGCAACGAGACATCCTTAGTCGAGGATTTAATTCCCGTGTTTTTATCACCGTCTATGAGGTTGTCGATGTAATCAGTTACATTTGTGTCCTCTGTTTCGACGATGAGTGTTGCGCCTTCAGCAACATTTACCTTTTGTCTTCCGCATTCTGCAGCCGAAATTGAGCCAACAAGCAATGCGCACGCCAAAAGCATTACGGCAAAAGCAGTTAATAGTCTTTTCATATATTGCTCCTATAAATATATTTCTACATATAATATTTTATCATACGCGAGCAATTTTGTCAACAATATACAATAAAGATATCTTTTTTATATATGCTTTAATAGATTTTGACCATCAGCCAAGCCACCACAGCCGTGGCAAGGCAACAAAAAAGGATAAGCCCGAGAGCTTATCCTTTATGTGACTATTAGTCAACAAGCTTAATAAGAGCCATCTCAGCTGCGTCTCCGCGTCTGGGACCAAGCTTATAAACCTGTGTGTATCCACCGTTACGGCTTGCATACTTAGGTGCGATTTCGTCAAAGAGCTTCTTAACTACATCTTCCTTTGTGATATATCCAAGAGCCTCACGGCGTGAAGCAAGAGTATTTGTCTTGCCAAGAGTTATCATTTTATCGGCTACTGCGCTAAGCTCCTTTGCTCTTGCGTAGGTAGTTTCAATCTTACCATTCTCAAGAAGCAAGGTTACCATTCCGCGAAGCATAGCAATTCTATGAGCGGTAGGTCTGCCGAGTTTTCTATTTCCTGCCATTGATTTATCCTCCTTTGCAGAGTATGTTAATTAGGAATGGAGATTACTCCTCTTCCTTTCTAAGTTCAAGACCGAGAGATGCGAGCTTTGCTATTACTTCCTCGAGGGATTTCTTTCCGAGGTTCTTAACCTTTATCATATCCTCTTCGGTGCGATTGATAAGGTCTTCTACATTGTCTATGCCTGCGCGCTTCAAGCAGTTGAAGCTTCTTACAGACAAGTCAAGCTCCTCAATGGTCATCTCAAGTACCTTTTCCTTGATGGTCTCTTGTCTTTCAACCATTGTTTCGATTCCTCTTGCCTCGTCAGAAAGCTCTACGAGCAAGGTGAAATGATCGTTGAGAACCTTGGCTGCAAGCGATATTGCCTCTGTTGCGTTGATTGTGCCGTTTGTCTCAACCTCCATTGTAAGCTTATCGTAGTCAGCGATGCTTCCTACACGAGTGTTCTCTACTGAGTAGCTTACATTATACACAGGTGTGTATATAGAGTCAACGAAGATTGTTCCTACTGGAATAATTGCTCCGCTCTTGATGTGGTCAAGCTTGTTCTTCTCCTGTGACACATATCCGCGTCCGCGCTCAAAGGTAAGCTCCATATAGAAGTGTGTACCCTCGCCTACGGTTGCAATGTGAAGGTCAGGATTGAAGATTTCAAGATCGGCATCATGTTTAATGTCACCGGCGGTTACCTCGCAAGGACCTGTTACATCGATAAATGCTGTCTTTGTAACATCGCCATAAATCTTAGAGATAATTCCCTTAACATTAAGAACGATTTCGGTTACATCCTCTGTTATACCCTCAACGGTTGAAATCTCGTGAAGAGCACCGTTGATTTTGATGCTGGATACTGCATAGCCTGGAAGGGAGCTGAGAAGCACTCTTCTAAGTGAGTTTCCAAGAGTTGTACCAAATCCTCTTTCGAGTGGCTCAATTATGAATTTGCCTTTATTGCCGTTATCGCTTTCACCCATTACAGTAATATTGGGCTTTTCAATTTCAATCATCATAATTTAATAATCCTCCTTGTGTGAATAAATGTTGTTCTTTTTCTCTATTTGAGAGGAGTTTATGCTATTAGTCTATTCATCTCACTGTACCTGCGCTCTTGGCGCAGTGTCCACACAAAATGGACTTGTACAGCAGACAAAGAGCGATTATTATTTCGAGTAAAGTTCGATGATGAGCTGTTCGTTGATCTCGAAGTCGATATCATCACGCTCAGGCATAGCAACAACCTTTGCGCTTCCCTCTCCGAGCTCAAGCCATTTTGGAGCTATTGTATCCTTCATTCCCTCTACAAGAGCCTTAATCTTTGAGGACTCTGTATTCTTAACAGCGATTACATCGCC
>JAFTIV010000102.1 GCA_017456685.1 Clostridia bacterium
CCTTTAACCTCTGGTCAGCACCGCAATATGTGAAAAATATTTTAACTTCCGTCGCCATTTTGCCTCTCCTTGGTTGTTATTTTATCTCTAAAAGCTCCTCGTTGGCAAGGGTGTTGCCTAATTTTACGGCTTTTTTGTACCATTCGATTGCCTTTTCCTTGCTTTTTTCTGTGCCCCAGCCGAAGCGATAGCATCTGGCGAGAAGAAGGACTGCGGGGGCATAGTCCTGATTTGCACTAAGCAGGGCAAGCCTAAAAGCCTCGCTCTCTATTTCGTCCGCACCAACGCCCACAAGGTGACGGCGTGCCATTTCATATTGCGAGCGCGCATCGCCATCAAGCACGCCCTTTACCATATCTGCAAGCTCTAAAATGTTCATAATTTTCTCACTTTCCAACGCAGAAGCGCGAGAATATTTGACTTACTATTTCCTCGCTAACTCCTCTTGCGTCTATTTGCTCAAGGCACGCAAGCGCCCTTTCAAGCGCAAAGCATACAATATCGGGGCTTTGTCCCATATCAAGGAACGAGCAAGCCTCCTCAACTGCCATAAGTGCAGAGCTTACGCTCGATGCCTGTCTTGCGTTCGAAATTATCGCATCGTTTGACAAATCAAGCTCGTCAAGCGAGTACATTTCGTTAAGAGCCTTGCCAAGCTCTTCTATTCCGCCGTCCTTGGCGCTCATATACACAACGCGCTTTATCGAGCTTAAAATTTCATTTTCAAGCTCCGCGCTCATTTTTCTTTCCTTGTCGGTTTTATTTATAATCGCAATCGCGCATCTGCCCTTTATCTCCTCAAGCAGGGCGCGGTCCTCGTCGTTTTCCTTCTCGCTTGAATCAAAAACAAGAAGCACAAGCTCCGCCTCGGCAAGGCGCTCTCTTGCCCTCTCAACACCGATTTTCTCAACCTCGTTATCGGTGTCGCGAATTCCCGCAGTATCTGCCAAGCGAAGGGTAACATCGCCAACGCTTACCGTATGCTCAATTACATCGCGAGTAGTGCCCGCAATATCTGTAACTATCGCAAGCTCCTCGCCACTCAATGCATTATATAGCGAGCTTTTTCCTGCGTTTGGTCTGCCAACTATAGCGGTTTTTACACCCTCGCAAACGGCAAGACCCGCGCGATAGCTCCTTTGAAGCTTATAAAGCTCGTCCTTGACAAGGCTAAGCTTGTCAGCCATATCGCCACGCGAGGTCTCGGGAAGGTCCTCATCAGGGTAATCCACAACCACATAGGCGCGCGAAATCAAGTCAAGCATAATTTCCTTTATTTTGTCAAGCGCCCTTGAAAGAGCTCCTCTGCGTGTCGCACTCGAGAGCCTTAGCTGTGCATCGCTCTGCGCATCTATTATCTGTCCTACCGCCTCAGCGCGAGTAAGCGAGAGCTTTCCGTTTATATATGCCCTACGCGTAAATTCGCCAGCCTCAGCAAGCCTTGCTCCGTTTGATAATGCAAGCTCAAGCACCGCCCTTGTGACATACAAGCCACCATGACAGCAAATCTCGCACACATCCTCGCCCGTATATGAGGCAGGAGCCTTAAAGTAGGTAAGTGTTACATCGTCAATCGGTGTCCCGTCACGAAGCACCTCGCCATAATAAACCCTGCGAGGCTCAAAATCGCACCTACCGCTCGCGCTCACGAAAAAGCGCTTAACAACCTCAAGCGCCTCGCTACCGCTTATTCTAATAACCGCAACTCCACCCTTTCCTCTCGCGGTGGAAATTGCACAAATCGTTTCGTTCATATAAGCTCCTTTGTCATCAAAGCACAAATTTGCCATCGGTGCCTCAACCATATTTATTCGCCACTTCTTAGGCGCTTAGCTATCTCGCTATACTCGCGAGATTTTTCCTCATCTCCCAAAAAGCCATATATGCTTGATATATTTCTGCAAAGAATTATAAGCTCTTCCTTTTCTTCCTTGCATTTGTTCAAGCAAATCTCATATGCCCTCAAAAAGCATTTGAGCGCCCCTTGGTCGTCATTTTTCTCGAAAATCTCACGAGCTATCTTCTTAAGTGTCTTAACCACCTCAAGTGGCTTGACCCAAGCCAAAAGCTCCTCTATTCTCAAAAGGTCTGTCAGCTTATCTTTGTCATTTGCTTCATAGCAAAGCCTCGTCACCCTCTCATAGCATTCTATCGCAGCCTCGTGCATCCTCTCGCGGCGTTGTATTTCTTCCTTTAGGCTTTTGTTATAGAACTCCATACTTTGACATTTCATAGTAATACAGGGCCCTGCCCAAGATGTTGCTCTTATATAAGCTTCACATGCATTGATGTAATAAGAAATCGCCCTTGCTTTATCATTTTTCTTCTCATATACCTCAGCTAACTCATGACTCTTAACCGCTAATAAATCGTAGTTTCTCACATTGTACTTGACAGTTTCTTTATAGAATTTGCACCAAAGCTCCTGACAATATATCCACTCCTCTGTACCTTCAGACTCCAAGCCCGCATGCCAATACGGATCAAGCAAGGCATCCTCCAGTGTATCTAAAAGCTTCCTTATTCCAGCATTCCAGCAAAGAAACTCAGTCGTATCAAACACACCAATCTCTATCTCAATTGACTTTTTTACAAGGCTGACTCCAAGCTTACAAAGCTCGACCGATTCGGTATATTCTTCCTTGTCGTTGTGCCTTTCTGCAACCTCTCCCATAGCCCCAGCAAGCTCCGCCAACGCTATCTTCTTGGCAGAATCATCCGTCGCAAAATCAAACAAGCTTATCATTTTGCGCCCATAATACTGTTCTTTTTCCTTATTCTTGAGCGAGTGATAAATTATACCTATCATTCCGTAGCACTTCGCTAACCGAGAACAATATGTTGGGTTTTTCTTGGACTCATTTTCTAACAGACTGGCTTGCTTCAAATAATCCTTCAAGCCCTTGGATGCCGACTTCATTTCATCACTATC
>JAFTIV010000103.1 GCA_017456685.1 Clostridia bacterium
CTTACTGCAACGGGCTTAAGTGTGAGCTTTTTCTTATCGTCAACAAGAGCCTTTTCAAGAAGCTTCTTTGTCTCTGCTTCTCTTTCTGCCTCTGGAAGCTCCTCTACCTTCTTCTTTTCCTTCTTTGTAAGTCCAAAGCCCTCGGTAAGAATGCTGTGAGGCTTGCCCATGTGTGAGCAAAGGATAACCTTTGCACCAGCATCGAGAAGATATTTGATTGTTGGGAGAGCGCCTACAATTCTCTTGTCAGAGGTGATAACGCCATCCTTGAGAGGTACGTTGAAGTCGCATCTTACAAGAACGCGCTTGCCAGCAACTGCAACATCTTCAATTGATTTCTTGTTGTAAGTCATTTTTGTTACTCCTATTTTTTATAAAAATTTTTTACCACGAATAATATAGCATACTTTTTTTAATTATGCAATAGTTTTTTACTAAATTTTATAAATATTTAACTAATGAATACACGATAAGAATTACACCGAGAGCTATTCTGTACCAGCCAAAGACCTCAAAGCTGTGCTTCTTAACAAAATTCATCAAGAATTTAATAACGACAAGCGAAACCACAAATGCAGTAAGTGTGCCTGCGATTAAAACGACAATTTCGGTAAGACCTATTGAAATTTTATCAATAAGGAGCGCCTTTGCAGCTTTAAGAAGCGACGCGCCAAGCATTACGGGAATTGCAAGGAAGAACGAAAACTCGGCAGCCGCCTCGCGAGATGCGCCAACCAAGGATGCACCAAGAATTGTAGAGCCTGAGCGAGATGTGCCAGGAACTACTGACAAGGACTGGAAGCAACCGATTTTTACAGCGGTTAGGTAGTCAATATCGTACACATCTGTGTAGATTTTGGGCTTTTTTGAGCCAAAGCGCTCTATTAGTATGAAGAAAATTCCGTAAATTATTAGTGCCGAGCAAATAAGCAATAGCATTCCCATTGGATGGTCACCAAAAAGGTGGTCAATCAACAAATCAATAGGAATTCCTATGATTGCCGTTGGTATCATAGCAACGATGACCTTTAGCCACAGGGTCCATGTTTTTTTCTTAAGCTCTGGCGCTTTCTTTTTTGAAAACGGGTTTAGCTTATCGAAAAACAGTATCAGCACTGCAAGAATTGAGCCGAGCTGAATAACGACCTCAAAGAGCTCCCAAAACTCTGGGCTTACCTTAAGCGGGAAAAGGTCGTTTACAATTATCATATGGCCTGTGCTTGACACAGGAAGCCACTCGGTAATGCCTTGGACTATGCCGATAAGTATTGATTTTAGTATTTCTATAAATGTTTCCATTATTACCTCTCGCTTGAGCGCAAAATGTCGCCCGCGTGCACCTCAAAGGGTACCTTTATTTTAAAAAGCATTGAGGGATGTGGCGCGCTTTCGATGCTTTCACCATTCAAATCAAGCATACTCTCGACAACAAATGGTGTGCCACATTTGCCGGGGGTTATAAGCTCTACGCTATCGCCAAGGACAAGCTTGTTTTTCTGCATAAAGGTTGCATAGCCCTGCTCATCTCTTTCACCTTGAGCGACACAGAGGTACGCCTTTTCGCGAAGATAGCCTGTGTTTATAACTGTATTTGCATTATTCATTGGGTCATCAAAATAGAAGCCCGTTGCGTAGTCGCGATGGCTTACGCTATTTAGCTCTCTTAGCCAGCGCTCATCATATTTATATTCATCAGGGGACTTAAGATATGCGTCCATTGCCATTCTGTAGGTGTTTGCACAAATTGCAGTATAGTACGCGCTTTTCATTCTGCCCTCTATCTTAAAGCTATCAATTCCGCTTTCCATAAGCTCGGGAATGTGCTCTATCATACACATATCCTTTGAGGACATAATGAAGCTACCCTCCTTATACTCCTCAATTGCAAGGCTATGGTCGAGGCGCTTCTCCTCAGCAAACTCAATAGGGTGTGCGTTTGTATAATTCCAGCGACAGGGCTGGGCGCACGCGCCTCTGTTTGCATCTCTGCCTGTGTAATAATTCGAGAGCAGGCATCTGCCACTATAGGAGATGCACATTGAGCCGTGAATGAAGCATTCGAGCTCAAGCGTTGGGGGTGTGTTGCGCCTTATTTCGTTTATTTCCTCGAGTGAAAGCTCACGAGCGAGGACAACGCGCTTTGCTCCCATTTTGTGCCATACTGTGGCTGTATAAGCCGAAACTGTGCTTGCCTGTGTCGATATATGAAGCTCCATATTCGGTATGAGCTCGCGAGCGAGGGTGAACACACCAAGGTCCGAGATTATAAGCGCATCAACGCCTATTTCATCAAGGCTGATAAGATATTTTTTAAGTCGCTCGTACTCATTTGTGTGAGGCATTGTGTTCACCGTAACATAGATTTTAACACCGCGTGCGTGTGCATACTCTACAGCCTCGGCTATTTCCTCAAGTGTAAAATTATCTGCCTGAGCGCGCATTCCAAAGAAGCTTGAGGCAAGATATACAGCATCTGCGCCATATAAAATTGCCGATTTAAGCTTTTCAAAATTGCCCGCAGGACATAAAAGCTCTTTCATTTTTACCTCTTATTTTTAGTGCTTTAGGTTTTCAAAGGCTTTAGCTCCGCCTCTTGCTAAATATGCGCCAAAAGCGACACTTAGTCCTACATTTATTGTAACAACAATAAGTCCTATGAGCCAAAAGCCCACGCCTAATATTGCAAGCCCAACTCCGCCAATCAAGAAAATCATTGAGATGAGCATTGCGCCCAGCATTGAGCCAAAGACTGCAAAGCCCTGCTTTACTGCAACCGTTTCGTTTTGCCAATCAAACTTAGGGAATTTAATTCCCAAGAACATTCCAAAGTATGCGCTTAGCAATACCATTGACAGTCCAGAAAGAACGCAGAAAATTAGATTTATAAAGCTAAATTTGAGTGCGATTGCAACAATTAGCGAGCTAACAAGTGTACAAGGAGTGCATATTACAATATGAGTAAGCACCTTTGCCCTAAGAACCTTTTTGGGCTCAATTGGTGCGGATTGCAAAATCCAAAGGCATCTGTCCTCAAGAGAGATTGAGGGAGCGCTTACCATATTCATAGATGCCATAAACATTATAAGCATAGCTGCGCCTGTTGGAATTATTGTTTCAAACATTGGTGAGATTTCAATAAGCGGAAACAAATTTTGTCCCACTATTGCCAGCAAAACAGCACCAATTATTGTCATTATATTGCACATTCCACTATTTAGAATGTATGCAGATGAGCTAAAGAAGCGTTTTATTTCCTTATTAA
>JAFTIV010000104.1 GCA_017456685.1 Clostridia bacterium
GCGCGCGCTCGCAAGCTTGGTTGGCGATGGCGCCTGTGAAAGTGCCCAGGAGGGAGTAGAGGAAAAGGAGCTTCTTCGCCTCACCTTAAATACTCTATTTGCAATTGCCAAGGAGCTTCGCCCACTCGAAATAATTCGTGCCGCCTTTGAGCTTAGAGTAGCCTCTGATAGCGGATTTATGCCTGATCTTACGGCTTGTCGCTCGTGCGGAGAGGAGTCGCCGAATATGGTGTGCTTAGACATAATGGATGGAACAATTATTTGTGATGAATGCAGAAAAAATGCTTTTTCGGCAATTGTAAAAGATGCTTTTTATGAAACTGGAACTCCTCGTCCAATTTCCTTAATATCCTTGTCAGCTTTAAACACAATGAGATATGTTATATCCGCTCGGCAAGAGAGATTTTTGGCTTTTTCGCTTGACGAAAGAGAGCACCAGGTATTTTTTGATGCTTGCGAGAAATTCTTGCTAAATCAATTAGAAAGAGGCTTTTATTCCTTGGATTTTTACAAATCCTTACTTTGACATTTGAAAGGAAATTTATGTTAAATTTAGAGAAGTCAATAAGAATACTTGAATTTGACAAAATTTTGAATATGCTATCCGCCCTGGCAATGACCGAGGGCGCTAAAAAGCGCGCTATAACTCTTCTTCCTTCATCTAATCTTGATACGGTTAAGAAAAGACAGGAGCTTACTGCCAACGCTAAGAAAATGGCTGGAATTAAGGGAGCGCCATCCTTTGGGTCGATGCCAGAAATCTTAAATTCTGTAGAAAAGGCAGAGAAGAACTCCATTTTATCTCCGCGAGAAATTTTAGATGTTGCATCAGTCCTTCAGTCCACAAGAGGCTTGATTGAATACATTCGCTCGGATGCCCTTGAAAAATGTGCTTTAACCGAATTTTTCGACCTTTTAGTTCCAAACAAGGAATTGGAAGCAAGAATTTTCAAGGCTATCATAAGCGAGGATATGATTGCCGATGAGGCAAGTCCAGCTCTTGCTAATATAAGAAGAAAAATTCGTTATCAAACCAACAGAATAAGAGAAATTCTTCAAGGCTATTTGACGGGAGAAAGCTCAAAGCATCTTAGAGAAAGCCTTGTGACTATGAGAAACGGAAGATATGTTCTTCCGGTTAAGAGTGAAAATAAAAACGAAATAAAGGGCTTAATTCATGACACCTCTGGAACGGGCGCAACGCTTTTTATAGAGCCTATGGCTGTTGTAGAGGCTAATAACGAGCTAAGAACCCTTATGGGCGAGGAACAAACGGAGATTGAAAGAATACTCGCTGAATTTTCCGCGGATATTGCTAATTTTGCTATGCAATTAAGCAATAACTACAGAAATATAACTGAAATCGCCTTTTATTTTGCATGTGCAGAGCTTTCTTATAAAATGAATGCCGTTGAGCCAAAAATCAACAGCAAAAGACTTGTAATGCTTGATAGGGCTCGCCATCCATTGCTTGATAAGGAAAAAGTGGTGCCTATTACTATATCTCTTGGAGAAGCCTACAGAATGCTTGTTATTACAGGACCAAATACTGGCGGTAAAACCGTAACGCTTAAAACTCTTGGTCTTTTCTCGTTAATGCTTCAAGCAGGGCTTCAAATCCCTGCCGAAAGTGCCGATATGTGCATTTTTGATGGGATTTTTGCCGATATAGGAGATGAGCAAAGCATAGAGCAGTCGCTTTCTACCTTTTCGGGACATATGCTCTCAGTTGTAAACATTTTAAATGAAATCACAAGCAATTCGCTCACATTATTTGATGAATTAGGCGCAGGAACAGATCCGATTGAGGGCGCAGCCCTTGCACAATCTATTCTTGAAACAGTCCTTAAAAGTGGTGCACTTTGCTCAGCGACCACACACTATGCGGAGCTAAAGGCGTTTGCCCTTACTACAGATGAGGTTTCTAATGCCTCGTGTGAATTTGATATAAACACACTAAAGCCCACATATAGGCTCATTATAGGTGCGCCTGGCAAATCTAATGCGTTCTTGATTTCACAGAAATTAGGTGTTCCTACGAGTGTCGTAGAGCGAGCAAAGGAGCTCACTACTGAAGACGCTAAGAGTTTTGAGGCAGTAATCGGTAAGCTTGAGGAAACAAGGCTTCAAATGGAGAAGGAGCGAGACGAGGCACTTCGTCAGCGTATTGAATTTGAGGAGTTCAAGAAAAATGCAGAAAATGAACTAAAAGAAAGGCTTAGCCGTGCCGAGCGAGATAGCGAGGAAATGATTAGAAAGGCTCAGCAAATGATAACTGGAGCAAAGGCAAGCGTTGAGTTCATTTTTGATAAGCTTGATAAAATACAAAAGGATCAATCCAATTATGGCGATAAAAAGCGTGAAATCCGTCAAAAGCTCACCGAAGCGGATGATACCTATAATCCTGTTGAGGAAATTGATGAAAATTATGTTTTACCAAGACCTTTAAAAAAGGGTGACCTTGTAATCCTAAGGAATATAGGAACGGAGGCAGTCCTTTTAGATGATCCTGATAAAAACGGGAATGTTTTAGTAAAAAGCGGAATTGCTCAAACAAAAACAAATATAAAAAATCTTGTTCTTGTGACTGAGAAGAAAAAAGTGGAAAAGAAGTCGGGTAGTGCCAAAAGGACTGTTACCATCTCCTCAAGCGCATTTTCGGTTTCTCTGGATGTTCGTGGTAAAAATGTCGAAGAGGCTTGGATAGATGTCGATAAATACCTTGATGATGCCCTTTTCCACGGAATAAAAAGCGTAACAATTGTTCACGGAAAGGGAACAGGTCTTTTAAGAAAGGGACTTTGGGAGTTTTTCCGCAAGGAT
Source organism: Clostridia bacterium (assembly GCA_017456685.1). Lineage (GTDB taxonomy): Bacteria > Bacillota > Clostridia > Oscillospirales > CAG-272 > RGIG2000. The sequence continues at coordinate 2,824 of JAFTIV010000104.1, forward strand.
AAGAGAATAAAAAAATATAGAAATGGTGAGTACGGTGAGGGCGATTTCGGTGTCACAGTCGTTGAGCTTAAATAAAATATCGGGCATTTTGCCCGATATTTTTAATTTTCCGCGCTTTGTTTTTGTGCACCCATAAAAATTATTTGAGACGAATGGACAAAATATATAAAAGGACTTGCAATTTTTCCTAATGATTGCTATAATATAATCGATATATTATTTATATTATGTGAGGAAAAACTATGTCTGAAATTAAAATGCTTGCAATTGATCTCGGCGCATCAAGCGGTCGTGGAATCGTCGGCTCATTTGATGGAAAAAAGCTCTATGTAAGAGAAAACCATCGTTTTCCAAACGAGCCTGTAAATACCTGCGGTAGCTTTTGCTGGGATATTCTTCGTATCTTTCACGAAATCAAGGCATCTATCTCTAAATGTGCCTTGTCTGACGATAAGGATATAAAGAGCATAGGTATTGACACTTGGGGCGTTGACTATAGCTTCGTTGATAAAAAGGGCGCGCTTATGGCTAATCCATATCACTATCGTGATGCCCGCACAGAGGAAATTCAGCCTTACGCATTCAAAACAGTTCCTTTTAAAGATATTTATTCTGTGGCTGGAATTCAAACAATGAATTTCAATACGCTTTATCAGCTCGTTGCAGATATCCGCGACAGAAAATACATAATTGACAATGCAGACAAGCTTCTTTTTGTTCCTGATCTTCTTAATTATTTCTTAACTGGAGAAAAGGTAACAGAATATACAATCGCGTCAACTGGCTCAATTCTTGATGCAAAGAAAAGAGCGCTTGCGACTGATCTTCTTGGCAAGTTCGGCATTAGAACTGATATGTTCTGTGACATTGTAATGCCTGGCAACAAGCTTGGTAAGCTTACCCCTCAGCTTCTTTCGGAGGTTGGAAGCATTTCTGCAACTGTTGTTAATGTTGCATCTCACGATACCGCAAGCGCTGTAATCGCTGTTCCCGCAAAGCGCGGAGACGATTTTGTGTATATTAGTAGCGGAACATGGTCTCTTATGGGAGTTGAGTGTGATGAGCCTGTTATAAACGACGCATCTCGCAACTATAATCTCACAAACGAGGGCGGAGCAGGCGGAAAAATTAGATTCCTTAAAAATATTATGGGTCTATGGCTCGAGCAGGAGTCAAGAAGACAATGGAAGCGCGAGGGACTTGATATTTCCTTTGACGAGCTCACTGAAAAGGCTCTTCAGGCGAAGCCATTCCAATGCTTCATAAATCCTAATGATGACTTATTTACACCTCAAGGCGATATGCCTAATAGAATTAGGGAATTCTGCAAAAAGACAGGGCAACACGTTCCTGAATCAATCGGTGAGGTTGTAAGATGTATCTTTGAGAGTCTTGTGCTTTGCTATAGACAGACTATTGAAGCAATTGAATCAATGACAGGAAAGCATTATAACTCAATAAATATCGTTGGTGGTGGAACCAAGGAGGCTATCCTTTGTCAATATGCTGCCGATGCATCTAATAGAATTGTTTATGCAGGTCCTGTTGAGGCAACTGCAATCGGTAATATCGCAATGCAGACAATCGCATCTAGAGAGCTTAAGGATATTGCTGAAGCAAGAGAGGTTATAAGAGATTCATTCGATGTTAAGGTATATGAGCCACATCATACAAGCGAATGGGAAGAGGCTTATGCTAAATTCTTAGAGATTTGTAGAAAGGAATATAAATAATGAGCGAGCTTAAGAATAAAATGTACGAAATTGCAAAGGCTGAATATGCCAAAATAGGAATTGATACCGATGCTGTTATTGCGAAAATGAAAAAGGTTCCTATTTCAATTCAATGCTGGCAGGGAGACGATGTAAAGGGCTTTGAGAGCAAGGGTCCCTTGACTGGTGGAATTCAAACAACTGGTAACTATCCTGGCGCTGCAACAAATATCGAGGAGCTTCAAGCAGACTTTGACAAGGCTGCCTCAATGATTCCTGGTAAAAAGAAGCTTAGCCTTCACGCAATTTATCTTGATAATAAGGGAGAAAATGTTCCAAGAGACCAAATCAAGCCCGAGCATTATGATGTTTGGATTAAATGGGCAAAGAAAAACGGCTATGGACTTAACATTGACCCAACATGCTTTTCGCACCCACTTTCAGCGGACGGCTTCACTCTTAGCCACCATGATGAAAAGATTCGTAAATTTTGGATTGATCATGTAATCGCAACAAGAAAGGTTGCTGAATACATAGGAAAGGAAATGGGAGAGGTTTGTGCAAGCAACTATTGGATTCCTGATGGTTTTAAGGATATTCCTGTTGACAGAAAGGGATACAGAGAGCGTCTTGAGGACTCGCTTAACCAAATTTTCGCTGTAGAGGTTGATCCTAAATATAACATCGCCGCTCTTGAGGGCAAGGTATTTGGAATAGGAGCAGAGAGCTGTACAATCGGCTCAAACGATTTCTACCTCGGCTATTGTGCTAAAAACAGACAATTCCTCACTCTCGATGCAGGACATTTCCATCCAACTGAATTTATTTCTGATAAAATCAGCACCGCGCTTCAGTTCACGCCTGGTCTATTACTTCACGTTTCACGTCCTGTAAGATGGGATAGCGACCACGTTGTTATTTTTGACGATGAGCTTAAGGCAATCGCTCAAGAAATCGTAAGAAGCGGTGAAATGGACAGAATTCATATCGGTCTTGATTTCTTTGATGCAAGCATTAACAGAATAGCAGCCTGGGTAATCGGCGCAAGAAATATTCAAAAGGCCCTTCTTTTTGCAATGCTTGAGCCAACTGAGACTCTTATAAAATATGAGCTTGATATGGATTATACATCTCGTCTTGCTGTTTTAGAGGAGCTTAAAACAATGCCATTTGAGGCGGTTTGGGACAAATACTGCGAGGAGTGCGGAGTTCCTTGCGGAATGGACTGGATTTCTCAGGTTAAGGAATACGAAAGAGACGTCCTTTCAAAAAGATAATTAGTCTTTGACGATTAGAAATAATATACACTTTGGGGGTTTTTATGAACGAGAATTGTTACGGTGAATTGAAGGTCATTGGAATGAGAGGCTGTGAGCAGTTCGCAGATCAAGTAGATTACTATCTTAAAAAATGGAGAAATAGCGATTCTACCTTTATTGCTGATGCTCATTGTCCAAGATTTGGCTCTGGTGAGGCTAAAGCGCTTATTAACGAGTCTATGAGAGGGCTTGATCTTTACATCATTTCCGATTGCTTCAACTATGGAGTAACTTATAAAATGTATGGTATGCAGGTTCCTATGAGTCCTGATGACCATTTTCAGGATTTGAAGAGAATCATTGCTGCAACAGGTGGAAAAACAAGAAGAATTTCTGTAATTATGCCTATGCTTTATGAGGGAAGACAGCACAAGCGCTCTGCAAGAGAGTCTCTTGACTGTGCACTTGCGCTTCAAGAGCTTACAAGAATGGGCGTTACTAATATCATAACATTTGATGCTCACGATCCTCGTGTTCAAAACGCAATTCCACTGAATGGCTTTGATAGTGTAAGACCTACATATCAAATGCTTAAGGCACTTGTTAAGAACATTCCTGACATAAAGCTTGATAAGGACCACCTTATGGTTGTTTCTCCTGATGAGGGAGCTATTGGAAGGTCTATGTATATTGCATCAGTGCTTGGCATCGAGCTTGGTATGTTCTACAAGAGAAGAAACTATTCCGTAATCATCGACGGCAAGAACCCAATTGAGGCCCACGAATATCTCGGTAAGGACCTTCACGGCAAGGATGTTATAGTTGTTGATGATATGATTTCATCTGGCGAATCAATGATTGATGTTGCTGAACAGCTCAAGAGCAGAGGAGCAAAGAGAGTATTTGTGTTTGCTACCTTCTCACTTTTCTGCAATGGACTTGATAAGTTTGATAAGGCTTATGAGGATGGAATTTTTGATAAGATTTTCACAACTAATTTGACATATCATACCCCCGAAATTCTTTCAAGAGAATGGTATTGTGATGTAAATATGAGCAAATATGTATCATATATTATCGACACTCTTAATAAAGATGCTTCTATTAGCGATCTTCTTAATCCTGTTAAGAAAATCCATAATCTTCTTGATAAATTTAATGCGAACGCTCTTAACGAGCTTGAGGAAGACGATAACTAAGGAATTTTATAATGAATAACTTTAAAAAAATAGTCGCTGGCGACTTGCATTCTGCAATTATTAAGATCGCAGAGAATGTCGAGCTTACCAAGGATGACATTTTGGATATGTTTGAGTATCCACCTGATTCAGCCCTTGGCGACATCGCATTTCCTTGCTTTAAGCTTAGCAGGATTCTTAGAAAGGCTCCCGCAATTATAGCCAAGGAAATAGCCGAGAATTTAAGCTCACAGGTAATTGCAAGAGCAGAAGCGGTTAATGCGTATCTAAACATATTCGTTTCAAACGATTATCTAATTAAAAACGTTCTCTTTAAAATTGAGGACGAGGGTGATAAATACGGCTCCGACGGCTCAGGTAAGGGCAAGATTGCGGTATTCGACTATTCATCACCTAATGTTGCCAAGCCTTTTCATATAGGACATCTTGGTACCACGATTATAGGCCATTCTCTTAAAATGCTTCATCAATTCCAAGGCTACGAATGTGTAGGGATTAACTATATTGGAGACTGGGGCACACAGTTTGGTAAGCTTATAGTTGCTTATAATATGTGGGGAAACAAGGAAAAGGTAGAAAAGGGCGGAGTTGATGAGCTTGTTGCTCTTTATGTTAAATTCCACGAGGAGGCAGAGAAGGACGAGAGCCTTACTCAAAGGGCTCGTGAGGAATTTACAAAGCTTGAGCATCACGACGAAACAAATATTGCACTTTGGAAATGGTTTGTAGATCTAAGCCTTGTTGAATATAAAAAGACCTATAACCAGCTCGGCATAGAATTTGATAGCTATAAGGGCGAAAGCTTTTATACCGATAAAATGCCTGCTCAAATCGAGATTTTAAGAGAAAAGAATCTTCTTAAAATTGACGACGGTGCTTCAATTGTTGACCTCACTGAGTATAATATGCCACCGTGCTTAATACTCAAAAGAGATGGCTCGACTCTTTACCCAACTCGTGACATAGCTGCTGCCGTTTATCGTAAGCAAGCATATAATTTCGAGAAATGTATTTATGTAACCTCTGCAGGTCAAAGCCTTCATTTTGCACAATGGTTTAAGGTTTTAGAGCTTATGGGATACGATTGGCACAATCAGCTTGTTCATGTTCCGTATGGAACAGTAAGCATAAATAACGAAAAGCTCGCTACAAGAACAGGAAATGTTATTCTTTTGAAGGACCTTTTTGCTACAGCTATTGAAAAGGTTAACGAAATTATGGATGAGAAAAATCCAGATCTTCCCAACAAGGCTGAGGTTGCTGAGGCTGTTGGCGTCGGATCTGTAATTTTCTACTATTTATATAATAATAGAATAAAGGATATCAATTTTGTTATGAAGGATGCCTTGAGCTTTGATGGCAATACAGGTCCCTACGCACAATATACTTATGCGCGTACATCTGGAATACTCGAAAAGGCAAATGGCGTTGATTTTAGCGCTACAGAGCCTCAAATCACAACTGCAGAGGAAGCAGACCTTCTCAAGGTACTCTCAAAGTTTAACGAAGCTGTAAAGGATGCAATTAACGATTATGAGCCATCTGTAATTACAAGATATATAATCGATATCTGCTCAGCCTTTAACAAATTCTATCATAATTGTCAAATATTATCCTCAAGTGATGAGGTAGTAAGAAACACA
>JAFTIV010000105.1 GCA_017456685.1 Clostridia bacterium
TGTAGATGCTGAGCCTCTTGGACCAAAAATCGCTCTTGATGCCTTGATTATCGCGCCCTGCACGGGCAATACACTTGCAAAAATTGCAAGAGGAATAACCGATACAGCCGTAACAATGACCGCAAAGGCACACCTGCGCGCTGACCGCCCACTTGTGGTTGCCTTGTGCTCGAATGATGCACTCAGTGCAAATTTACAAAATATAAGCATTTTACTTGAGCGCAAGTGCGTTTATTTTGTGCCAATGAAGCAGGACGACCCAACAAGAAAGCCCCACTCGCTAATAGCTGAATTTTCATTAGTTCCCGAAACTCTTTCATACGCAATAAACAACAAGCAATTAAGACCGATTTTTATATAATAAATAAACAAAAAGCACTTCAATTTGAAGTGCTTTTTTATCTTATAAAGTGTCTTGTCAAAAGGGAATACAAACGATTTTTAATTTTAAAATATATAAATTGACTGATTTTAGAATATTTAAATTCAAAAATTCATTATTGCGTTATCCAACCGCCGTTTTCACTAAGCCCATCGAAGTCGTTTTGCCTTAAAAATTCATATACTGCAATGGCAACGGAATTTGATTGATTAAGGGAGCGCAAGCCCTCACGCATAGGAATGCGAAGACATCTTTCCTTGTACTTAGCTAAGAACTCCTCGGGAAGCCCACAGCTCTCCCTGCCAAAGAAGAAAAATACATTGTCAGGAAAGACTATATCTGTGTATTTATGGGTTGCCTTTTTGGTAAAGCAATAAAACTCCGCGCTTGGGTTTTTTTCAAAAAATTCATCTAAGCTTTCGTAGTAGTGTATATCAAGATGATACCAGTAATCCATACCCGCACGCTTTAGCTTGGCATCGTCAATCTTGAACCCAAACGGCTTTATCATATGAAGCGATGCACCAGATGCCGCACAGGTGCGTGCAATGTTTCCTGTATTTTGTGGAATTTCAGGCTCTAAAAGCACAATATTTAATTTCACCTTTTCACCCCCAAAAGAGCAATTTATATAATTATAAGTCTAAAAAGCGCAAAAAACAATACCTTTTGTGTGAAAAAGAACTAAAAAATTTAAAATAACTATGGAAATTCAAAATTTTATATGATAATATATAATTGTTGTACTATTGACTTTAAAAAGGTTGAAAGGAAATCTAAATGGGACTTTTTACTAAAATTTTTGGCACATATAGCGAGAAGCAAATAAAAAGCTTGTGCCTATCGTTGATGAAATAGAGGAGCTTGCCCCACGCTTTAAGGAAATGAGCGACTCTCAAATGCGTGCTATGACAGACGCATTTAAGAAAAGACTTGCAGAGGGCGAAACTCTTGATGATATACTCCCCGAGGCGTACGCACTTGTAAGAGAGGCAGCCGACAGGGTTCTTGGCAAGCGCCCATTCCGCGTTCAGCTTATGTGCGCAATCCTGCTTCATCAGGGACGCGTTGCGGAAATGAAAACAGGCGAGGGTAAGACCCTTGTTGCAGTTTTGCCCGCATATCTCAACGCCCTTACAGGTAAGGGTGTTCACATCGTTACAGTTAACGATTACATTGCTGACCTCGGCAGAGACGAAATGGGAAGAATTCACGAGTTCTTAGGTCTTACCACAGGTCTTGTTGTTCACGGACAAACAAGGGCGGAAAAGCAACAGGCATACAATTGTGATATTACCTATGGTACAAATAACGAATTCGGCTTCGATTACCTTCGTGACAATATGGTTGTTTACAAGAAGGACAAATGCCAAAGAGGACACAATTTTGCAATTGTTGACGAGGTTGACTCGATTTTAATTGACGAGGCAAGAACCCCGCTTATTATCTCGGGTGAAGGAAGAAAAAGCACCGAGCTTTACGATCAGGTAGATGTTTTTGTAAAGGGCCTTAGAAAGCACGTTGTAAAAGAGCTTGATATGAAGGTGCTAAACGACCTCGTTTATGTTCTCACAGCTGAATACTATGAGACAAGCGACGACGGCAAGCTTGAGCTTAAGAGCGACAAGCAGGTGTTTACAGTTTATAAGGAGCTTACAGATTATATAAACGCGCTCAAGGATACCTATTGCAATGACGATATGCAAATAAAATGCAAGGCGGAGCTTACAGATAAGCTTCTTATCGACGATGCCTATAGCTTTGAGGCAGGCGTTAAGGACAAGAATAAGGGCAATTATCTCAAAATTAGAGTTGAGGCAAGAGATTATATTGTTGACGAAAAGGCAAGAAGTGTAACTCTTACAAAGCACGGTGTCGAGAAGGCAGAAAGGTATTTTGGACTTGATTCTGGCGCTCAATCTACCGAGACCTTTGATGAGGATTTTAACGACAATCTTTTAACCTCTCCTAAAAACGCAGAGCTCAATCACCATATTCAAATTGCAATGAGGGCTCACGGCGTTATGCAAAGAGATAGCGACTATGTCGTAAGTGATAATCAGGTTATCATTGTCGATACCTTCACAGGTCGTCTTATGCCTGGAAGACGCTATAATGACGGCTTGCATCAAGCAATTGAGGCAAAGGAGCATGTAAAGGTTCAAAAGGAAAACCGCACCATTGCTACAATTACCTTCCAAAATTACTTTAGAATGTATAATAAGCTCTCGGGAATGACTGGAACAGCCCTTTCTGAGGAGATGGAATTTAGAGAAATCTACGGTCTTGATGTTGTCGAGGTTCCAACAAATAAGCCTATGATAAGAATTGACCACAACGATTCTGTATATAGAACAAAGGCGGGCAAGGACAGAGCAATTATAAGACAAATCAAGGAATGTCGCGCTCACGGACAGCCTGTCCTTGTTGGTACTGTTTCTGTTGAAAAGTCGGAAATGCTCTCTCAAAAGCTTAAAAATGAGGGAATTCCTCACAATGTTTTGAATGCAAAGCATCATGAAAGAGAAGCGGAAATTGTAGCACAAGCAGGAAAGCTTGGCGCGGTTACAATTTCGACAAATATGGCTGGTCGTGGTACTGATATTATGCTTGGTGGTAATGCCGAGTATCTTGCTAAAAAGGAGCTAAAAAAGCTTGGCTATGAGGACGAGATAATTGCTCTTGCAACAGGATCGTCACAATCAGTTGGCGAGGAAGCGCTTGAGGCAAGACGACAATTCAA